>JAUVIB010000203.1 GCA_030592985.1 Calditrichaceae bacterium
CGATCGGAAATTATGTACGCATTGTGGTTGCCGATGAAGGAATCGGTATTAGCCCGGAAATTCTTAAAAATATTTTTGATCCCTATTTTACCACAAAAGAGCATGGCAGCGGGTTGGGATTAGCTACTATATATTCCATCGTAAAAAATCATAAAGCATATATTTCTGTCGATTCTAAAGTAGGGCAGGGTACTTCTTTTGAAATTTTAATACCGGCTTCCAACTCGGCTTCAGCAATACAGGAAAAGCAATCTGAAATAGTATTCTTAAAAGGCAAGGGCAAGATTTTAGTAATGGATGATCAGGATATCATTTTATATTTTGCGGAAATAGCTCTAACTGAATTTGGTTATAAAGTTGATTTAGCGTGCAACGGATCTGAAGCGATATATAAATACAGAGAAGCGATAGAACAGAATAAACCTTATGATATATTGATTATGGATCTGACGGTACCAGGCGGTATGGGTGGTAAAGAGGCTTTAACTGAATTGTTAAAAATAGATCCGGATGTAAAGGCTATTGTTTCTAGTGGTTATGCCGGTAATCCGGTGATGTCCGAATATAAAAAATATGGATTTTCTGCAGTTCTAAAAAAACCATTTAAGGTTTTTGAACTGGGCAAAATTGTTAAGGAAGTTATATTAAGTAATTGATTTTTTTTTGTAAACTCGACCTTTGAAACAATATTAAAAAGATCAACAGTATATCTTGACCCTCAAATTCACAGGGCTTTGAAAGTTAAAGCCGCTCATAGTTCAAGGACGATTTCTCAACTAATTAACGAAGCAATTAAATTCAGCTTGGCTGAAGATTATGAAGATTTGACTGCATTCGAAGAAAGAATGAATGAACCAAATTTAGATTTTGAATCTGTCTTGAAAGAACTCGAATCCAGTGGCAAAATATAAAATCCTAATCAAACCCTCTGCTAAAAAAGAACTTGAGAAACTGCCTAAAAAAGACCTTCAAAAGATTGTCATAAAAATTCATGATTTATCCATAGAACCAAGGCCAGCTGGATGTGAAAAATTATCTGGAGATGACAAATACAGAATAATGCAAGGAAATTATCGGATTGTGTATTCCATTAAAGATAATGAGCTAGTTGTTTTTGTCATCAAGATTAGTCACAGACGAGATATCTATCGAAAGCGGTAAACGATATTATGCGCTGCCGTACATCTGCTTTGGGAAGCCATAAATTAAAATGCGACAAATGTGGTTATAAACGGATTGAATACGATTCGTGCTGTAACCGCCACTGCCCCAAATGCCAGGGTGCAAAACGTCCGGAGTGGGTTGAAAAAAGACTAGCGGAACTGTTACCTGTGGCTTATTATCATTCTGTATTTACCCTGCCTCATACTTTGAATTTGCCGGCTTTGTATAATATGAAAATCATCTATGATATCTTTTTAGCTTCCTGCGGCGGTATATCAACTGATGGCAAAAAATGGATTAATCTTTCCTACCGCAAAAAATTTTTATTTCCGGTAAAAGCAATGTCTATGCGGATGCGCAAGATTTTTTCTGAAAAATTACAAAGGGCTTACGATGACGGTAAATTAGTATTTCCGGAAAAATTTTCCTGTTTAAAAGAGCCTGAGAATTTTAAACACTTTTTGAACAGGGCGACTTGGGATAAATGGATTAATTACACAAAAAAACCGTTTTCATCTCCGGAGAAAGTGGTAAAATATATCGGACATTATACCCATCGCGTTGCCATAAGTAATCAACGTATCATAGATATAGCAAATGGGAAGATTACTTTTAAATACAGAGATTATAAAGATAGTAATGTAATATCAAAAATGATGACTATTTCAGCGGAAGAATTTATTCGTCGATTTCTTTTACATATTCTACCGAAAGGATTTAAAAAGATATGACATTTCGGCATTTTCGGAAGTGGATTACGTAAGAGATATATTCAATTGGCTAAAGATCTATTGCACGTAGTTAAATCAAATTTGAATGGTGTTTCCACGGCGATTGATACTTTGTTAGAGAAATTATTCAGGTGTCCTAATTGCCAAAGCGGCGTTTTGCATTTGACGGGGACGTTTTTAAGCTATAAATTACACTCGGATGATAAGAAATGGGCAAGAAGAGTCGTCTTAAAAGAATGAGACGTGAAATAAATACAAATAATGATTTGAATGACCCCTGACGAATTACCGATTTGGCAGGATACTGAGGGATTGCATACTCTGACGCCCGGAAAACCGCCATCGGAGAAGGAGATAGCTGAAATATGAAGTGTATCACCGCTACTGTGCCCGGCGGGTTAGCTCAACGATAGGCCGCCGCAAGCGGCGACCTATCGGGGCTGCGGATTTCAATAGAAGTTATTCTAAAGAAGAGAAATGTCGACTATTTAAAAGGTAAGACCTGGACGACTGATGCTATCTATCGTGAAACGAAGTCAATGATATCGAACAGAAAATCAGAAGGATGCCTAACCGTTGAAATGGAAGCATCAGCTTTATTTGCCGTAGCTAAATTTAGAAAAATAAAACTTGGCCAGATATTATATGGTGGTGATAATTTAGATACAGAAATTTGGGATAGTCGTGATTGACAAGAGAATTGGGACATAAGAGAAAAGTTGGTTGCATTAGCAATGAAAGCTTGTTTGTTATTAAGTTAGGTGTTTTGCCACATAACTTAATAAGGTATAGAAGCACTGCGACGGATAGAATAATGTAGCAAAATTGTACGTGCTAAGCCAGTGTTTCCCCGATGAAGGGGATTTGCAACATATCTGTGTTTTCCCAAATGGTTATTTTGCCTGCCTGCCTTGGAGACGGCTAACTGTCGGGTTTAGAAGTTAGTATATTTTTAAGTTGTCAACAATAAGTATACTAATTTTGGAGGCCTTTTGAAGTGTTGGGGAGCACTGAAAAAAAATAATTTTGTAAATATTACAGGTTCTGCCTCTCTGCGGCTTAGTTCAACAAATCGTTGCCATTGACCCAAAAGTTGAACTCTATTGCTGGCAATCTATACGAGAATGACTGTTCTGAAATAAGGAGCGACAAGAATTATGAATCGACGTAAGTTCATGAAATTTTCCGGTGGTGTTTTAGCCGCGCAAGTCTTAGGCGGACCATTTGCTATCCCGATAAGAGCTGTGGAACAAACTGCGATAGATATAAAGTCCTCCTTCGAGTGGAAAGATCCGGCAGTGATCAAACTTGCGGAGGAAGTCTTCCAAAAATGCATACTTGGAAAGGTTTTTCCGGCAGAAGCACCCATGAAATACAATTGGATATCTCCCGGGGGGAAATACCGTGGCCAGTGGATATGGGATACGATGTTTGTCGTTGATCTATTGAGCATCTTACCCGGAAAAGAGAAAGTGATCCGGGACGTTTTCCAGAACTACTGGGATTTCCAGGAACGCTGGAATAAAGAAATGCCCGAATATGCCCACAACATGATCCCCTGCATGATTGAGCCCGGCAAAAAAAATTGGCTTAAATACCCAGCCTATTCCCAGATCCCAATCCTTGCCTGGGGCATTGAGCGGGTCTATCAACGCAATGGAGATAAGGAACTTGTCAAACAAAGTCTTGAACCGTTGGAGCGGTTCCACGAGTGGTACTGGCGTGAGCGGGATGTTACGAATATCGGGCTTGTTGCCATCGGGTCTTACAGCGGTAGTACGGAACACGCGCGATGGGAAACGTTTGATTTGGAATGCAATATGGATGATCTAAAGATGACACACCACCCGAGGCGTAAGGGTAAAAAGGAAGGAGCTTGGTACGGCGACATCTGCGTGACTGGGAACACATCGTACCTTATACTGGGAGAGAAAAGCCTCTTAAGGTTGGCAGAAATCATGGGTGATAAGGAAATGGCCGCACGTCGTAAAACCAGAATCGATAAGGCTGTTGAAGCCATGCGCAAGCACATGTGGGACGAGGAAGCAGGTACTTTTCTCTCGGTCGAACGTGACAGCCTGAAAAAGATTCCCGTGGCGACCATCGGGAGCTGGATTCCGCTTCATGCCGGGATTCCCACCAAATCTCAGGCAAAACGAATGGCAGATGTTCTCCAAACACCAAGCTGGCAGACACCACTACCCCTTCCCACGGTTGATCGAAAGGACAAGCGTTTCAAAGCCAATGATTTCTGGCGCGGCGATATGTGGCCTTCGACCAACTACCAGGTAGCCAGCGGGCTGGCCGATTATGGGTATAAGGATCTTGCCGCAGACATTACCGACAAGACGATCGCCAACGCCATAAAGAACGGTATTAGCGAACGCTATGACTCGATCTCGGGCAAAACTCTCGGAGTTGACTTTCTCGGTATGACATGTACGGTTGTTACCATGATGCTTGACGGGCTTTGCAGGAAACACAAGCTGGAAGTGTGCAAGAAACTATAGCCAAAAGGACTGCCAATAAATTACTCCCATGGATGCATTATATCCGCGCCTGAGGCAGGCCAGGCCATGTGACTGGTAAACAAAAAAAATGTTGTAAATTCAGATATTCCAATAAACTGTTTTTCAAGTCGATCTCAGCTTGATTAAGGGAGTAATTCGAAAAAACTTTCGCATGGTTTCTTGAATATTTTTCAAGGTAACATTTGTTATCATATTATTTTTTCGGAACAATAATCCAAATTTCTGAGGTTTTTATGAATGGCACAATTGAAAAAGAACTACAAACTTGCATATCCTGTAATTCAAAATTGTAGGGGAAGTATTGTTCAAATTGTGGTGAAAAAGTTATTAATAAGAAGGATTATTCTATTCTTAAATTTTAAATAATAATAATTCGAAAGAACTTTCTATATACCCGAGAAAAAATAGGAGATTTTATATAATGACTCGATATGTTATAATTTTTGTATTTCTATTTTCAATATCATCTTTTGCTCAAAATAATATTATAGGATTTGGCGCCGGTGTAAACTGGTCTAATGTAAATACAAAAGATTTCCTTGATGACAAAAATAAAGATAGTAGATTAGGCTTTTCCGGCGATTTAATTTATGAATATTTTTTCAATGAACATTTATTTTTAAAAACGGGAGTAACTTATAGCCAACGTGGATTTTCATTAGATTCACATATTTATGATGATGTAGGTAACGTATTAAATTCAATAACAACAACTTTTAATTATGATTATTTAGCAATACCACTAACCATCGGATACCGAACAAAAGGCGATATTTATTTCTTTGGAAATATTGGTTTTCTTCCAGCTATGCTCGTTTCAGCGAAAACAAAAACTCCAATAGTAGATCATATTAATGGAGAAATCATTAAATATGAGACATATGATGTAAAAGATCGGGTTACAAATATTGATTATGGTGGAATCGTTAAATTAGGTATTGGATATGAGCTTGATAAATCTTATACAATATTTTCTTCGTTTTCTTATAATTATAGTTTTAACACGATTACTAATTCAGAATATTTTGGAGGTTCAAATATTTATCATTGGGGGCTAAATCTTCTATTAGGTTTAAAATACAAAATAAATATATAATTTCACTGTAAAATATATCCCGGCGCGAAAGCGACCTTAAACGCGGGACGGATTTTACGATAGTTTGTAAAAGAAATCAAAAATTGCCCAAAAAGTATTAGCGCTTAAACCAATTAGGAATAAAAGTTATTTATCCAAAGTTGAAAAGAGAAAAAATAAAAAATCATTATCAACCCTATTTCGTTTGTTTAAAGAGGGTTTAGGTTAAAATCTTAACTTGATAGTAAAATGATATCTATACCATTGCTGTTTTTAGTTTGTCAGCAGTCTGATATTCGAAAAATTTTAAAGTATCCAATAACATTGAAAAGGAGAGTGTTTTTATGACGATTAAACACAAAAATAACAGAGGTTTGAACAAAATACTATTTGTTTGTGTAATTACTTCTATTTTACTAATGACCAACGTTTCAAATGTTTTTTCTGAAAATAAACCCAGCCTGGAAATTTACAAACATCTTATTGAAGCATCGAAAGGAACCGGAGAAGCCGATTTATTTGAAAATCTGAATGTCGCTTCGAGAGGACTGGATTGGGAAGAAGCACAGGATATCAGTTTTAAAGGCAATTTACGCATGTTCAAGATGGATCAAGATAAGGGAACATTGGATAAGAGCACACTTTTTTTTATAC
>JAUVIB010000067.1 GCA_030592985.1 Calditrichaceae bacterium
AATTTTCTGTCTGCCTCCTCGATTTAACCACCTCTCGTGTCCCTTTTTCCACATCCCAGTAAGCAAGTGAAATTGTTTCCGTGACAGAAACAATCCCTGAATCATTTTCTAAGGTTAAGCGTGTGTATGCGTCTGCTTCAAAAGTACGTAACTTTTCCCGCCATATTTTTTTTCGTTTTATTACCTCCCGCATAATTTGCATCGCCGGATCCTCGGCCGTAACCGTAATCGTCTCCCCTTGTAAAATAACAGGCGTCAGTTTTATATTGATTTCCAAAATATGACTATTACGAATAGTAAGACGTGCGCTTTTGTATCCGATATAGGAGCACAACAGTACAGTGGGAATAGAATCAATTTCAATGATGAATCGACCCTCTTCGTTACTGATAGTTCCACTGAAGGTATTTTCAATTTGAATATTGGCTGCCGGTAATGGATTACCGCTTTCAGCATCAACTATTTTCCCCTTTATACTTACCTGCGCCTGTAGGGATGAAATTAAAATTAAAAGAGATAGTAGATATTTTCTTGATTTTATTAACATAATTCACCTTTACTATTTTTGTAAGTTACTCAATAGCCATATTTTAAACAACTATTTGGAGTACCTTTGTTATTTTACTCACGAAAGTTCTTTAGAATTACATAAATTATTGATCCTTTCAATATATCTTATTTTTTTCTACAACATTCCTGAATATCGAATATCCAACAAGCGCAATAGGCGTCGCTATGTGAGAATTTCCAACGCACAAGTTAAAAACAGGAAGAATAACGAAGCATTGATATTATTCTGTTCTCACAGGTTATCAATTTTATAGTTTTTATTCATTCATAATTGATAATTCCTTGTTGGATATTGGATATTTTTCTTACAAAGGGATAATCCATTACTATATAGTGTCTGAACGAAAAGTCCATTTCTGTCATTGCTAGTCGGGATTCATCCCGGCGTGGCAATCCTACAAAGATGGCATAACATACTGTTTTTTAATGGGATTGCTTCGTCGCTAACGCTTCTCGCAATGACACCATTCATGTAGTGATTTTATTGATTTAACACTTTTCGTTCAAACACTATAATATGGTTTCAGGAAAGAGTTATGCTTCAGCAAGCTCAGCACAGTAAGACGAATTCTTGGTTAGGGGATGTAAGAGAATAAAGGCTCCCTTAGGCATCCGAAAAACCCGCGGCCTGAGCCTGTCAAACAAAATCAGAACACAAAATGCGGTTCATTTTAGAATAACAACTATTCTTAAATATTATGATATTTTAAAAGAATAAGACGGAAGGGAATTAAATATTGGTTTTATTATCTTGTATTTTTTTTTGGCGAATTTTTCTAATAATAATGTATGCAATGACCGCAAAAGTAAGGGCAATTACAACTTTGTTATACTGAGATATCAAATTTCTAATCACATCCCAGTTTAACCCAACGGTATAAATAATATAGATCAATATACCATTCCATAACAACGCGCTTATGGTCGCCAGGATCAACACCCGGAACCAGTTCAGATGGAAAGATCCCGCAAAGATGGAAATAACACTTCTTGTACCGCTGAGGAAGCGGTTTGCTGCAATTATACCATAGCCGTATTTCGAAAACCACTTTTCTGTTTTTTTGTATTGTGCTTCACTAAATACTTTTCGACCTATTCTGGAATCAAGGAATTTACGGCCTAATTTCATTCCGATTAAGTACATGGTAAAAAAGCCTAAAACACTACCGAGAGAGGTTGATATGTATACTCCAATAAAGCTTAATTTACCAGAACTAACGAGATAAGCACCGATTAAAGTCACCGTATCACCCGGAATAGGCGGAAAAACATTTTCCACAAAAGCGCTGATAAAAAGAAATAGATATGCTGTAAATGGTGGTAACTGATGAAAAAATGTATCTAAATATTCAAACATAATGATTTTTTAATTGATAAATGAGTCTGAATTGTATATTAATTATTAGGAATGTGTAGAAAAACAACGGACTTTCCAGTCGAAAAGCCCGTTTAATTCAAATTACTCGATTAACATAGCATCACCATAACTGTAGAATCGATATTTTTCTTTAATAGCTTTTTGGTAAACTTCAAGCATAAAATCTTTACCGGCCAAAGCAGAAATTAGTAAAAATAGAGTGGAACCGGAAAGATGGAAATTGGTAATCAAAGAATCAATAATCTTAAACTTATAGGGAGGATAAATAAATTTATCTGTCCATCCCGACCTGCGTTTAACAAGATTTTCGGCATTGGCTGCTGTTTCCAAAACACGCACAACCGTTGTTCCAACAGCAAAAACCTTACCACCATTTAACTTTGTTTCATTTATTTGATTTACAGCATCTTCCTCTATTTCATAATATTCTGAATCCATCTGATGGCGTGTAACATCTTCAACCTGAATTGGGCGAAAAGTACCCAAGCCCACATGAAGCGTTACGGGAACAACTTTGACACCTTTTGCTCTAATCTTATCTAAAAGCTCTTCCGTAAAATGCAATCCGGCGGTCGGCGCGGCAATAGCTCCTATATTTTTCGCATAAACTGTTTGATATTTTTCACGGTCAATCTCTTCAGCTTCCCGTTTAATATAGGGTGGCAGTGGTGATTTCCCTACTCTGTTTATTATATCGAAAAAATCATCGCCATTATAGTCAAATCGGACAACACGACCTCCTGAAGTGGTATTGTCGATGACATCGCAACCTAGTTCTTCCGTAATCTGCACACGGTTGCCAACACGGACTTTGCGGGCCGGTTTAACCAGGACTTCCCACATATTTTTTTCCAGTTGTCTTAAAAGAAGCAGTTCCACCTTAGCATCGGTTTTCTCTTTCACTCCAAATACTCTTGCCGCAAAAACCTTTGTCTCGTTAACAACAAGAGAATCCCCTTCATTAAATACGTCGACAATGTCTTTAAATATTTTATGCTGTAATTCCCTTGTTTTTTTATTGACAACCATTAAACGTGATTCATCTCTCTTCTCTACAGGATATTGTGCGATTAATTTCTCAGGAACATCATACTTAAAATCTGATAGTTTCATTAAAAACTCCTATCTATGTTAAAATAACGTCTGTTAACGGATTGAACTTGGAATACTTTTATTAAAATGTTCATACGCAAGATGCGTAACCGATCTGCCGCGGGGTGTTCTTTTTATAAATCCTTGCAGAATCAGAAATGGTTCATATACTTCTTCAATTGTATCTTTTTCCTCTCCCACAGCTACCGCAATCGTAGTCAATCCAACCGGTCCTCCATTATATTTTTCGATAATTGTTAAGAGAATGCGGCGATCCATATCATCAAGCCCTTTTTCATCCACTTCAAGCCGGTTCAATGCCATGTTTACCACATCCAATGTTATTTTATTTTCTGCAAATATCTGGGCAAAATCTCTTGTATTTCTTAGCAGTCTATTGGCAATTCTGGGAGTCCCGCGTGAACGTTTTGCCAATTCCAGAGCGCCTTTGTCATCAATTTCAATATTTAATATTTTTGATGATCTCTTTATAATTAAGAAGATATCTTCCGGCTCATAAAAATCCAACCTCAGCGTTACCCCGAAACGGGAACGCATTGGCGAAGTAAGCAAGCCGGCACGTGTTGTTGCACCCACAAGAGTAAAGGGAGGCAAATCTAATTGAATTGAACGTGCACTCGGACCTTTATCAATTAAAATAGATATATGATAATCTTCCATAGCCGAATATAAATACTCTTCAACAACACTATTAATACGATGAATTTCATCGATAAAAAGTACGTCTTTTTCTACTAAATTTGTTAACAACCCGGCCAAGTCTCCCGCTCGTTCAAGAATCGGCCCTGTAGTTGTTCTAATATTCACATTTAGTTCTTTACTAAGAATATTAGCCAGTGTCGTTTTACCAAGTCCCGGAGGGCCTGACAATAATACATGATCAAGAGCCTCATTCCGCTGCATGGCCGCTTCAATAAAAACGGCAAGATTATCTTTTACTTTTTTCTGGCCAATAAACTCCGAAAGCTTCTGCGGCCGAAGAGTTAGCTCAATTTCCAAATCTTCTTCAGAAAAATGCGGTTGAACGATATTATTTCTTGATTCTATTACCATTTATTTCAAATCACTTTTAGCGCTTGTTTAATCAATTCTTCAACAGAAATTATTTTATCGTTACCGGACAATTTCCTGATGGCTTTATCCGCCTGAATCCGTGAATATCCAAGAGAAATCAGTGCCATTAACGTTTCATTTTCAATACTGCTTAACGATTCTTTTGACAAGCCGTCAACAATTTCCAAACTAGTAATATCTTTGAATTTATCTTTTAATTCAATGATGAGCCGCTGTGCTGTTTTTTTGCCCACACCGGAAATCGCATTTAGCGCCGATTCATCTCTGTTTTGTACGGCGGCTACTACCCGTTCCGGAGATAATCCCGATAAAATTGTTAATGCCAGTTTCGGTCCGATACCGGAGGTTGATAATAAACTTGTATACACCCTCCTCTCTTCTTCGGAGATAAAACCAAATAGCTGAAAAGCATCTTCCCGCACATGAAGATAGGTTTTAACTGTAATTTCCTGACCTATATCAGGCAGCTGTTCAGAAGTTGACAAAGATATTTTTAATAGATAACCAATTCCCTGTATATCTATAACCGCTTCTGTTGCCGTTTTTTTTACTAAATTCCCATGAATATAATCAAACATCTAATAAAATTTTTCCATTTTCATGCGGTTCCAATGGCAAAGCGCGACAGCAAGAGCATCCGACGCATCCATTGGTTTAATATTTTCTTTTAATTTTAAAATACTTCGAACCATGAACTGAACCTGCGATTTCACAGCAGCTCCATTACCAACTACAGACATTTTAACTTCACGAGGCGTATATTCGAATACTTTTAAATTATTTTCCATTGCTGCAACAATTGCGGCGCCTCTGGCGTGCCCCAGCACAATGGCCGTTTTTATATTAGCAGCATAAAAAAGATCTTCTATGGCAATCATATCCGCATGTGCTTTACTAATGATAAGATTTAAATTAGTAAATATGTAATGGATACGTTCAGAGAGAGTATTTTTTGCATTCGTACGAATATGACCATAATCAATTAACTGCGGATCCTTTTTATCAAATGCTCTAATTAAACCAAACCCGGTAATATTTAAGCCGGGATCTATTCCTAATACAATTTTAGAATTCATTTATTCTGCTAATATCCGTTCCATCTCTTCATCAGAGATATCAAAATTAGCGTGTACATTTTGGACATCATCATGTTCGTCGAGAACTTCCATCACCCGAATCATTTGTTCTGCTGACTTCCCTTCAACTTCCACAGAATTCTGTGGAATCATTGTAATTTCACTGTTTTCAATAGGTACATCTTTCTCTTCAAGCGCTGTCCTAACCTGATGAAGATCCTCATAGGTTGTATATATTTCATAAAAATCATCTTCGGCCTTAATATCTTCGGCACCACACTCTAAAGCGATTTCCATCATATCATCCTCAGAACAGTGAGATACCGGTATTTGAATGAGTCCTTTTTTTTCAAACATCCAGGAGACACTTCCTGACTCACCTAAATTTCCATTATTTTTACTTAGAATATGGCGCATCTCGGCAACTGTCCTGTTCCTGTTGTCCGTTACGGTTTCTATATATAAAGCAACGCCGGCCGGACCATAGCCTTCATAAACAACATCTTCATAAACGACTCCGGGCAACTCACCGGTTCCTTTTTTTATTGCATTATCAATATTTTTAGAAGGCATATTGGCGGATTTTGCAGCAGAGAGAGCGGAACGCAAACGTGGATTCGATTCAGGATCGCCGCCACTTATTCTGGAAGCAACTGTTATTTCTTTTATGATTTTAGTAAATACTCTGCCGCGGGCAGCATCAACTTTCGCTTTTTTATGCTTTATGGAATGCCATTTCGAATGTCCCGACATATACAAACTCCTAATATATATAAAATTTTAATTTAACAAAAATTTTTCGCGTTACCAAAATTATTTAATTTGCATGGGTAATATCTCACTCAATAGATGAAATATCATTGTCTACATAGCTAAGGCATGCCCCCTACATTCGGGCCATGTCATTGGCAGATACAACACAGCGACAAGAACGGATTGAAATAATCGTTGTCGATATTGGATTATCCACTTTCGAATAAGGTTGCACTTGTATAATAAAAATATTAAAAAAATTCATACTACTATAAAAAATATTGTAATTTCTATCATAAATTTTTATCTTTCGTATTATATCATTTAAATATACCATATTAGAATTAACTAAATTCAATATTTAGTTTTAAATGGGGTATTGATAAATATTTTATGGAGGCAGATGCATGCTGCAAAAAAAAATAATGAAGCCGGCTAAATTATTTAAATATTATATCCACCTGTTCCTGATACTACTTATAGTAACTCCTTTTAAAACAAATGCGGAAGAACGACCAAAAATCGGTCTGGTCTTGAGCGGCGGCGGGGCCAAAGGTTTGGCGCATATCGGTGTGATAAAAGTAATTGAAGAGATTGGTATCCCCATTGATTATGTAACAGGAACAAGTATGGGATCTATTATCGGCGGTCTGTATGCGACTGGATATGATGCGATATTACTTGACTCAACAGTAAAAAACATCGATTGGGCAAACATTTTTAACGATGATCTTTCCCTGAACGATCTGTCAATGGACGAAAAAGAAGACGAGGGAAGATATTTTGTTTCAATCCCCATAAAAAATTACGGATTAGCTATTCCACAGGGTATTATTAATGGCCAAAAACTTTCAAAATTATTGATTGATTTAACCGCTTCCGTTTCAGATATATCCGACTTTACAAAGCTTCCCCGCCCATTTACCTGCATTGCCACGGATATTGTTAGTGGAAAACCTGTATTATTGGATAAAGGATACCTCCCTGAGGCTTTACGGGCCAGCATGTCGATCCCTTCCATAATGACGCCGGTTAAAATTGATGATAAGCTTTTGGTTGATGGAGGGATTACCATAAATTTTCCGGTACAAGAGGCCTTAAATTTAGGAGCGGATATTATTATTGGTGTTGATGTGGGCGCTCCATTATATAAAGAGGAAGAACTTACATCATTATTCAGGATTATGGAACAAGCAACCTCCTTCACCAATGACAATACAACAAAAGAAGCCAGAAAAATGTGTGATATTTTAATAACACCTGATATTCAGGGGATTAGTTCCGCCAGTTTTGATATTCCTGAAGAAATCATAAAAAGAGGTGAACTGGCAGCGATGAAACAGTATGCTCAGTTGTTAGAATTAGCAAATAGCTTAAAAAAATACAAATCAGATTACAAGGGAGTAACGATACCTGCTACCCCTGATAGTTTCCTTATCTCCAGTATAAAAATCACAGGACTTTCAAAGGTTTCGGAAAAACTGGTAATCGGTAAACTGAACATTGTAATTGGCTCTACACTCGCCAGAGAAAATTTAGAAAGAAGTGTAGACGAAGTTTTTTCCAGCAGATATTTCAACAGAGTTATTTATCGTTTAGTACCGGACAGTGCAAATATAGGGACATTATTAATAATAAAAGTTGAAGAAAAGATTCCTGATAAATTCCGTTTTGGATTACATTATGATAATGAATTAAAAACAGCACTGTTATTAAACACAACATTTCGCAATGTCTGGATTAATGGTTCAAAATTTAAAATTGACGCCCGTTTAAGTACAAACCCTGAAATAATTGGCTCCTATTTCTATTACACAGGGAAGCAACCCGGAATTCGTACGGGAATAATTCTTAATTATTCAGAAACTGAAGTTGGTGATTATAATTCTGAAAGCAATAAAATCGGAAATGCTAATATAAAAACCGCTGGGGCTGAAGCACAAACGCAAGCTCTTTTTAATAAGTCCATGTCCCTGAACTTAGGAGCTAAACTTGACTTTACTTTTATTAATTACCTCACTACAAGGCTAAATGATTCCGGCGTGGCGGAAAAGTACGAAATTCAGGAAAATAGCGGTTTAATAAACCTTTCCGCAGGCATCCTCTATAACTCCTTGAATCGACCTGTTTATGCAACTGAGGGAATTTATGCCAATATTAAAGCGGAATACATTCCGGCTTCATCGAGTGATTTAACGGCTATTTTATCCGATATCGAAAAAGACGTCACTTCTCTTTTAAAAAATAACTTCGGACGATATACTTTCCGTTACAAACAATATTTTCCCTTATCTAAAAAGATATCCCTCCAGGGGAATCTTCGCATGGGAGCAACCACCACGGATAAAGCGCCTTTATCTTATCTTTTCTTCATCGGTGGCTTATCCAGAGAATCTGCCAGCTATGTTCCCTTTGAAGGATTGCATTTTCTATCAATAAAAGCACGGAATTTTTTCACCGGAGGATTGTTATTACAATACGAACCCTTTGATGATAAATTTATCATTGTCTCCGGTAAAGTCGGACGATCAACGGAAGATAAATTTTCAAATCTAATAGATTTAGATTCTTTCTACGGCTATGCTATCAGTTTTGGTATAAATACGTTCATTGGACCAATAGCGTTTGCCTTCAGCGGAGGTTCAAATATTAACAGCGTTTTAACATATCTTACAATTGGCTATAATTTTTAGACCGGAAATGTTATGAGCATTATTAAATCACCTCTCAAATATTTGTTAACATTTATCTTCATCTTTACTTTTACCTTGTATTCTGCTGAATCACAAAGACCAAAGATCGGTCTTGTATTAAGCGGTGGCGGGGCAAAAGGCGTTGCTCATGTTGGTGTTATTAAGATTATTGAAGAGCTTGGCATTCCTATTGACTATATTACCGGAACCAGTATGGGAGCCGTAATTGGTTCGCTTTATGCATCAGGGTATAATCACAGGGAACTTGACTCCATTGCAACCACTATGGATTGGGACGCTCTCTTTAATGACAAATTACCGCGAGATAAAATATCTATTGAAGAAAAGGACGAGACAGAACGCTATATTCTTGAAATAGCTATTAAGGATTATGGTCTTTCACTCCCTCAAGGGCTTATTGCAGGACAAAAACTCTCTCAAAAATTATCTACACTTCTTCTGCCGGTTCATGAAATATCTGATTTTTTAAAGTTACCTATTCCCTTTAAATGTATTGCAACCGATATTGAAACAGGAAAAGCGGTTATATTGGATAAAGGGAATCTCGCTATTTCCGTAAGAGCCAGTATGGCAATTCCATCCATATTCAACCCTATTGAAATTAACGACAAATTACTGGTCGATGGCGGCATTATCCGCAACTTCCCTGTAATCGATGCAAAGGAAATGGGCGCCGATATAATAATCGGAGTTGATGTGGGTGGTCATTTATTTAAAAAGGATCAGCTAAATTCTTTAGTTTCAATCATGCAGCAAACGGTTGCCTTTCGTGGTAATGCGGTAGACCAACAACAGAAAGAGCTCTGCAACATTCTGATAACTCCCAATATACATGGTATTGATGCTTCCAGCTTTAGTAAAGTCGATTCTATTATCACACGTGGTGAAATTGCAGCCCAAAAAGTATACCCGGCATTAAAAGCACTGGCTGATTCTTTAAAACAATTCAAAGGAAAAGACTATAAATTTCTGAAGCCAATTATGCCTCATGAATTTATTATAACCGATATTAAAGTATCCGGAAACCATAATGTTCCTGAAAAAATGATATTGCAAAAAATATTCATAAAAAAAAATGAAGCTGTCAGCACAGACCAAATTATCGATAATGTGCAAAAAATTTATTCAACCAAGTTTTTTAAGAATGTTTTTTTTGAGATTATTCCCGATAGTCTAAATAATGGAAATACACTTAAACTCGAAGTTGTCGAAGAAAATGTTAATAGAATTAAACTGGGTATTCACTATGATAATGATTTAAAAAGCGCCTTACTTTTAAATTTCACTACAAGAAACCTCTATTTGAACGGCTCAAAATTTAGTATAGATACCCGTTTAAGTGAAAATCCGGAAATCAGAGCATCCTATTTTTATTACACCGGATTTAAACCCGATATCGGGCTTGGTCTAATAACAGGATATTCCGATCTAAATATGGCACAATATCAGTTCGGAGATCAAAGAGTTGGAACATCAATATTTCGTACTTTCTACACGGATGGAATACTTAATACAATTTTGGCTCCTTCATTATCATTATCATTTGGTATGCGCTATGAAATAAGTAATATGAGCGTAGACGGAATGATCCAAGGATCCAAGTTGGGCCTTCCTTATGATTTACCCATAAGAATCGGAGTATCAGAAAAAATTAATCTGTTTAATTTATATACAACCCTAAATTTTGATAATATCAATAGCAGATATTTTACCAAAGAAGGGAGCAAACTATTATTCAGACTTGAGTTTACTCCTCAAATAAAAAATAGTGATTTGAGTATAAAAATCTATGTTGATCCTGATGACAATAATCCGATCGAAGTAAAATCAAAAAATAATTACGAAAACTTTTTACGCTTATCAATGAAGATGCAGCATTCTGTGCCAATTTCCAGGTATATTTCGCTGACCGGTCAAATTAGAGGAGGATTCACAAATAAAAATTCTATCCCTATTTTTTATAATTTTATGCTGGGAGGGATAAGCAGAGAAACGAGGAATATTATACCTTTTATAGGCGCCAGGCTTCTGGAGTATACCAATTCCAATTATATATCCTCATTGTTCTCTTTTCAATATGAACCCATCCACAATAAGTTTATTATTATTAAGGGAAATGTAGGATATTTGGCATCGGATTTTAATGATTTCTTCAAAATGAGTATAAATGATAAGAATTTTATCTACGGTTATGGTTTAACTCTCGGAATGAACTCCTTAATGGGGCCGTTATCTTTGACCTTTATGACCAAAGATAATCCAAAAAATATTTTAACTTATATAAATATCGGGTATAACTTTTAATTCCAACTTCATACTTTTCTGAACTTTATTTTTCGGAATTTGCATATTTAAATAAAAATAATTTTTTAATTTATAGAAATATATATTAAATTAGTTTTTATATTTAAAATGTAATAGTATACTTAATAATTTTGGAGGAAACA
>JAUVIB010000354.1 GCA_030592985.1 Calditrichaceae bacterium
AATGATCAATCGAGACTTCTACATGAGCAGAGAAGACTGCTTGAAGCGAGCCTCCTTTACGAAAAAATAGTAAAAAATTCTCCTCCCGTTTTAGTTGACACGAAAATGCGGAATTTAGCGATTCATTTTGCTCCCAGGATATACACAACTCCATCAGAATATTTTTCTCTTGAAGATATCGTAGCTGTAATTCATCCGGACAGCGCCATTATTGCGTATCACCTTTTCTGGGATGATGATATTGACTTCCCGGAAGATAATGACCCTACTGATCATGAAATTGTTTGGATTAAATATGATCCGCAAAGTATGAAAGTTTGTGATGTAATTACCTATTTTCACGGCAAACAATTGACGAGCAGCAATGCTGTAGCAGATGCAAATACACACGGAGGAAGAGCCTGGATTGGTGTCGAATGGGGCAAACACGGAAGTATCCCTTATTGTGATTTTTCAGGCAATTGCAGTGATATTCTGAGCGGTTTAAAAAAGCACTGGAATAAACTTCATACCATCGGAATCCGAAAACCGGATCATTATTTTGCCCGGAATTGGCCGCATCGATTTGCAGGAAACTGGCAGGATTTTATCAATTTTTCGCATTTTATTGAACCTGTTGCATTATTGAAAATTAAAAATAAAATTATTAAAACAAAATGGGTTAATGCAGTTTTAGATCAGTATTTTCTTCCCTATAATTTTTACCCTAAAACGGAATGGCCCTGAGAATAAATACAAAAATAGGAGCGACTATGTCATCCAAAGACAAACGAAAAATTCAAAGGCGTGATTTTATTAAAAAAGTTGGCGGCGCACTATTAGGCGGTGCTATAGCACCGTATTTTATACCTGATAATGCACTTGGAAAATCTGGGCATATTGCACCCAGTAATAGGATTGTAATGGGATGTATTGGTGTTGGCGGTATGGGGAGCGGTAATTTATCCGGTTTTTTATCGAAACAAGAAGTCCAGATGGTTGCCGTTTGTGATGTGGATAAAGGTCATCGTTTGCGTGCAAAGGATATGGTAAATTCGAAATATGTGAACAATAATTGTGCTACTTATAATGATTATCGCGAACTTCTTATTCGGGACGATATTGACGCGGTTATGATTGCCACACCCGATCATTGGCATGCTTTGATTGCGGTTCTGGCTGCCCAATCGGGAAAAGATATCTATGGAGAAAAACCATTAGCTTATAATATTGCAGAGGGGCGTGCCATTGTGGATGCTATGGAAAAATATGGACGGATATGGCAAACCGGCAGCTGGCAGCGCTCAGAACGTCATTTTAGATATGCCTGTGAGCTGGTACGTAATGGGCGAATCGGTAAAGTTGATGTAATACATGTGGGCCTGCCGCATGGGAACGGAACTATTAAAGGTGACACGAAACCTCAAAAAATTCCGGAGGATTTGGATTATGAAATGTGGCTTGGTCCGGCGCCGAATCGGCCTTATAATTCCAATTTTATTCATGGTAACTGGCGTTGGCTGCGCGACTACTCCAGTGGACAGTTGACCGATTGGGCCGGGCATCATTGTGATATCGCACTTTGGGGGATGAATGCTGAAAAGAGTGCTCCGGTGACGATTCAGGGACAAGCAGATTTTCCTTTAGCGGAAGATGGTTTATATAATACACCGTCAGGCTACTTTTTTGAAGCACAATATGAAGAAGGATTTAAAATGGTTGTCGCTGATGCTCACCAGCAGCCACGAGGTATGGGAGCCCAGTTTATGGGAGAAAAAGGATGGATTCATGTCAATCGAACTGGATTAACAACCTATCCCGAATCCATAAAAAATGAAAAAATCAGGCCAAGTGAAGTTCATCTGTATAAGAGTAACGACCATAAACAGAACTTTCTGGACTGCGTGCGTAGCCGGGCAGAAACAGTAACGCCGGTTGATAAAGCATATCATTCCATTTTAGTAGCACATCTTGGGATGGTTGCCATGGAGACGGGAAGAAAAGTTCATTGGAATAAAGAAATAGAACGATTTGTGAATGATCCTGAAGCGGATAGATTATTAAGAAGACCTATGCGTAGACCATGGAATTTAAACATTTAAGGCGATAACGCTAATTGTAAAAAATTGAATAAATAATGATACATTAAAAGAGGTAACCAAGATGTCTATTTTAAGAAAAATATTTATCCCGGCGTTTCTTGTTTTCTCCATTCTGTCCCAGGGATGGGCACAAATCCCTGCTGATGAGGTTCAGGAAATACAAAATGCACTACCGAAAACAGCTAAGATGAAACCAAAAAAGCAAAGGAATCTATTGGTGTTTAATCTTACAATGGGTTATAAGCACTCTTCAATACCGTATATTGCAAAAATGCTTGAACTCATGGGAGAGCAAACGGGTGCTTTTACTGTAACCGAATCTTCCGATATGAATGCCTTTGAAAAAGAAAATCTCAAAAAATTTGACGGTATTTTATTTAATAATACGACGATGTTAACTTTTAATAATCAGGAATACCGTGATAATTTAATGGATTTCTTAAAAAGTGGTAAAGGTATTATTGGTATTCATGCTGCTATTGATAATTTTTATACCTGGTCAGAAGGCGCTGAAATGATGGGCGCTCTATTTGACGGGCATCCCTGGGGATCAAGCGGTACATGGAAATTTAAAATAGTTGATCCAAATAACACAATTGTATCATCATTTGGCGGCAAAGATTTTGAAGTTAGCGATGAAATTTACCGGCCAAAACAGCGCCGTTTACGAGAGAATTTTCGCATTGTCCTGGCATTGGATATGACCGATGAGACTAATTTAAACGCTAAAGGTGTGCGCGTTACAGATAAAGATGTCCCCATTAGCTGGCTCGGTAAATATAATGGCGGGCGGATATTTTACTGCTCATTTGGTCATAATATTCCTATTTTTCATAATAAGAAAATCGTTCAGCATTATCTGGATGGTATCCAATATGCTCTTGGTGATTTGAAAGCAAATGATTACCCTATTCCGTTTGATGTATCAAAAGCGGTTACTATTAATGATTTTAAAAAATTGTTAGAGGGCGTTAAAATATATGATTATGGTAAATCAAGAAAAAACTTAAGCGAAATAAATGATCTCATCAGATTTGTGAATCCTGATAAAGCTTTAATGGTACAGGTAGAAACAGAATTTGATAAATTTTTGGAAACAAAATCATCCTTTGCTGCAAAACAATTTATTTGTGAAAAATTGAGTGTCATCGGAACAGAGAAATCTCTTCCTGTTTTGCAAAAATTATTGAATGATGATAAAACGGTTGATATCGCCTTATACGCTCTTGAGAGAATTCAGGGTGACGCTGTTAATGCACTATTAATAAGTGAGTTTAAAAAGTCAAAAAAGAATAAACAATTAGCCATTATCAATGTATTGGGTAGAAGAGGATACCGTCAGGCAGTTGACCTGGTAATTCCCATGTTAAAAAGCGGTAATGCGAAGGGTAAATCCGCTATGATAACGGTGCTTGGGCAATTAGGCGGGAAGAAAGCTATCAATACTTTAAATGGTTTATACGACAATAAAAAATATCGTAAAGAAGCCACAGTGGCCTTAGTCAATGCGGCAGAAATTTGTGTAAAGAACGGTCATAAAAAACCGGCTTACGATATTTATGAAAAAATTTATAATGATCAACATACAGGATATGTACAATACGCAGCTTTACTGGGAATGATAAAAACATCCGATAAAAATTCATCCGAAATAGTATTAAAAGTATTAAATGGTAAAGATAAAAGTATGTATGGAGCAGCCATCCAATTGGTACGCGAAATTCCTTTTGAACAAGATGTAACGCCTATTATCGAGGCCATGCCCAAGTTTACCGTTACTGAACAGGTTCAATTGATTTCATCTTTGGCCGGAAGAAAAGATCCTTTAGTCGTGCAGGCGCTTGAAAATGCCATCCGAAGTTCTGACAAGGATTTAAAAATAGCCGGATTAAAAGCCTTGAAATTAAGCGGCACTAAAGATGCTGTTATTGTATTTGCTACAAGCGCCGCAGAGGATAAAGGAACGGTACGCGTCGCTGCGCGTGAAGGGCTTTATCAAATAAATGCAGCCGGTGTAAATGCTGAAATTTTAGAGAATATTGCAGAAACAAAAGATAAAATTAAAATTGAACTGTTGAAAGCTGTAAGGGAGCGGCGTATTAAGGGAGCGCAGGAGGTATTATCCGCAACGATAGATGGGGACAGTAATGAGAAAGTGCGTTTAGAAGCGATTCGTTCCTGGAGAGATGTGGCAATTGCCGG
>JAUVIB010000221.1 GCA_030592985.1 Calditrichaceae bacterium
AAACAAAAATATAATCATCATCCGAGGTATTTGGAGGACGCATATTAACAAATTCTCTGTCAAAATAAATAACTTTTTGCGGCTTCTCCGTCGGATCGCCTGGAGTATCCGGCCCGCTGTAAGCTCTTCCTACTTCAGCAAAAATATAATCAAACTCATTCGGCTCAGCTTTATACCGTTTAATTCCACCAAGATCTACCTCAGTGCCGGGTTTAAAATCATTTATGCTCATTATTTTTAATCGGTCTGTCTGACCTCCTAAATCCGATCCGCTTGCGTTGTAGTTTTGTCCCGGGACATCGAATAAAACAATATTACTCCCTTGTCCGACATTGTGATAGTCGTGATGAGCGCCGCCGCCGCCTTGAATTGCCAGGGGACCATATTTATATATCGAAAAATGGCCCTGGTTAAAATTTGACCAATAGCCGCCATGACAAGCCCAGGGCATTGCCTTAAAGGTGATAAAAACATCATCATAACTTTCATAACCAGAGCGCATGATAACTAATCCCATACCTTCAAAGTGATTGGTTAACGGTATATTTAATTGCGACGGTGACTGAGCAGGAACATCCGGCATAAACCCAACTAATCGATTAAGAACCGGGAATTCCCATCTTGTCACCATATACTCTGATATAGCATCACCCGCAATATTCTCAATAATCCATCTTTGCAAAGCGATCATATCAGGTACGTGCTTTTTTAGTCCTCTCATTGAGTGAAACAATCTTCTTCCATGATTATGTGGTTTGGAGACGCTCCCATCATGCGCATCCTGATTCCAGATAAACAATTGATTATTGGGTAAAGAAGAATTATTATCAGTAAGAGGAATTGGCTGAACATAGGCAAGAGCAAATAGTGGATAATATTTAAAATAACCGGAATTTGTAAAATAGTCTTCTCCTGTTGCTGTTCTCCAGGCCTCGATACAGAGATACAGCATTGCTCCGAAATCTTGAGAATAACCAAATCCGCTAATGGTTCCACCATTTGGAGCAAGAAAATTAATGACCCCCATTGTACCTGTGGGTCCTACTTCCTCCGGATAAAACAGATCACAAAAATATTGTGAATCTGAGTTATAAAATCCGACATTGTATATACTTACCGCGGAAATAAAAGTAGGAGAGTAGTCATAAGCATAATGACCTATCGGACTATCGCTAAAATCAGCGGTGTACATCATATTTTTTATTCGTTCTGCCACTTGTTGTCTTTGCGTAGTTGTTAAAAGATCAAAAAGCCAGTCATATCCTAGCGGTAAACCAAAAATAGAACTATTCGCGATGTCTCTCCAATCATGAATATTTATCGCTCTATCAGGTAAGCCCAATAATCCTGTTACAGCTTTTTGTTCATATTCACTGAGGGAATGACCATAATTAAATCCAGGTATTAATCCCACCTGGTGGATATATGCATAATTAATAACATGCGCCCATTCACCTGAACTATTATATCTTGAATCACATTCATTTATAAACTCCTGCCATTCACGTTGCATGTGATTTTGGATAAGTGTTCTAATTTCCGGTAAAGATTCAGGCGTTAGATAAACTCTTGGATGGATACCTTGTCCAGCCAAACTATTTGGATCAGGGACATATTGTGAGAAAACAGATGAAGTATTTAAAATTATCGATATAATAAAAAATACTATATATCTTTTATTGATAATCATAAAATGACTCTCCATTTTATTTTAACTATGAAAATTAATTCTATCTGATTCTATTATTTTAAATCATGTGTGCTAATTGGCTATTTTTTGCTCATATTTAATTAAAGTTTTCTCTACGTTTCTTTGCCAATTAAGCTCAAGTAATATTTTTTTCCGTGCATTATTACCAATTCGATTTCTTTCTTCAAGATTATTTACCAAGAACTCTATTTTTTTTTGTAAATCTATTTGATTATTACGTTCGAAAAGTAGGCCGTCTTCATTATTTGAAATAATATCCTCTATTGGTATTAGTCTAGGAGCTAATACCGGTTTTTGCATTGCCATATATTCCAGAATTTTCATAGGCGAACCATAGTCATTAGAATCCGGCATAATACTAAGATCGAACGCAGAAATATAAGCAGGTATCTCTTCATGAGGGATTCTTCCGGTAAAAATTATAAAATCTTTCATATTATTTTTCTGAACAAACTTTTCATATTCTGAACGTTTTTCACCATCTCCAATAATAATTATTTTTAGATTCAATTTATTTAAATCAATATTTCTTAAAGTTTCCAGAAAAAATTCGATACCGTGCCAGTTTCTTAAAATTCCAACAAATCCCAGAAATATATTATTGTTTCCCCATTGTCTTTTTAATAATTCACCATCGTATTTATCAGGATTAAATTTGTCAAGATTTGCTCCATTCGGTATCACAATAATATTTTCAGCTTTTATACCCCGCTTAATTAAAATTGCTTTTAATCTTGTGGAAACAGTGACAATAAACAGTATATTTTTATAAATATAATTCTCAATAAAATATGAAATTCGGGGAAATTTTATGTTTTCAAATATGAGCCTGCCTTTATAAGAATAGATTGAATTAACTTCTAAGATCATCGGTATTTTTAATAATCTTGCCGCTAAAACAGGAGCAAAATTATAATTTGCATGACGTTTATATATAAAATCCGCTTTTTCATTTCGGAATGCCAAATACATTTTTATTAAATCAAAAAAATTGTACAGAATTCTTACAAATTCAAAAACATGTTGGGGTAATAGTCCTCTTATTTTATGAATTAAGCCAGTATGACCTTTATGCGAGTCTGGCGCAAATTTATCTTTTTGTGATGTAACATTAGCAATCATTTTTATATCATGTCCAAGTTTTTTAAAGGAATTAAATATTTCCAGAATATGAATTGCCTCTGCTCCATCTAACAGAGTTTGATGATGATATAGAATTTTATATTTTTTATTCATTAATAGCTTTACCTAAATTGAATGATTCTTATTTAATATATACAATACTTCAAAATGGATTCCCGCTTTCGCGGGAAAGATACTTTCACCATTTGAGTTTGTTGTTACGCCCATGAAAACGGACGTTTAGAAAAAGATCTCTCAATTTAAGTTCTATATATTAATTATTTTTTTTATGTTTTTATGATGATTTAGTATCACCCATTTATTATACATTTTTTGTTTTATCGGTAAAATATCCAATCTTGCCACACCAACAAAATGCGTTATAAAATGCCTGAGTAAAAAGAACCTGAACTTTAGATCATTCGGACCATCAGTATATCCATAAGAATTTAGAAAGGTATTTTGTAACTTATTAATTACACCGGGTCTATATATTGGCTTGTATTTCAATAATTCAAGTTGATGATAGAATCGTGTCATATCAAAATAATGATGTCCAACGCCAATTTCACCGAAGTCATGTAAAGCCACTTCATCAGTGTTCAACATAATATTTCCCATAGTGAAGTCCAGATGTAAATGTACCATACTATGTTCTTCATCAGGGAATTCCGAAACACATCTTTTATAAAAATTAAGAATTGCCTGTCTGTTCTTCTCAGAAAATTTTGCATAAGGATTATTTTTAAGTTTTACCAGCCTTATGTCCACATCATCTATTATATCATTGAAATTGTATTTTTTATCTGTCACCTTTTTATCTTGCAGTATTTTCAATAATTTTCCGGTTTTGCTGATTCCGTTGGAAAAAAAATCTATATTCTTTTTTGACGGAAAATATTTAGCCTTTTTATAAATGAGTTGTCCTATATTTACGCCATTAAAGTGTTCAGTAATTATTGCATGTAGATGACCTGAATGGTAAACAGGTTTAAATGTTGTAAAACCTTTTATTGGCGCCAAATAGTCATACCAGAACAAATTTGTTTTGAAATCCCGTTTAATTGTAGCTTTAAATTTCTCTTTCTGTTCATTATGAAAATTTTTATATATTTTAATGAATACTTTTTTTATACCTTTTTTACCTTCAATTTTATAAACTGCTTGGCTGGAATACATCCTTTCGAAAGATGATAAATATGAATATTTGACAATTTCTCCGATTTCTAATCTTTGTATAAAATTGCTTTTTGAGAATTCGTCTAAAATAGTTTCGTACGTTTCAGTATTCATAGATTAAATCCGATAATCTACGGACAAAAAATATTAAACAGTTATATGATAAATAAAAGATCCAATTCCGTTTGTAAAGTATCATCTAGCTCCGGCTTTACAATATTATCTACACTTTCTTGATAATTACTTAAAGTATTTATTATCTTTTTGGTTAAATCTTCTACATTATTCTCATAGTTTATAACAGATTCCGGACGAGTACCGTTTTTACTAGCTAGTACAGGAATTCCTAGCGAAAGTGATTCTAACACAGAAGAAGCAACTCCGTCTTTAACCGGAGTTCTGATGTACATTTTGGATTTAGTTAGCGTATTCAGAAACACATTATGGTCTAGTTGGTATGCCATTTTCAAATTATTTCCTAAATCCAATTCATCTATCAGTTTCATAATTTCATCATAATTTTCTTCGTATGCTGTGGATACTGCCATAAACAAACCAACTTTCGGATTTTCCCTGGTTACGTTTTTTACAGCCTTTAATAAGATATCAATCGAATATTCAGGACGGAAAAAAGCGGTGGAAAATAATACCTGATCGTGTTCCTGAAAAAATTGTTCGATTTCATCGTCTAATTCTACCGGCAGGAAATCAAGATACTGTTTAGTGAATCCCTGAATGGGATGTACCTTTTCTGAAGGAATATTATACCCTACTATATTCTTCTTAACCGCCTCATTATTGCATATTATTACTTTAGGAATTCCGAAAAGTGTCTTGTAAAGTAAAGTCAGTTTTGGCGCCTGTGATTGGGGAAAGTATTTTTGGATTGGTCCTGCATGAAATGTAAGAGCCACTTTCCGGCGACCGAATATCAGTCCGATAATCTGAGAAATAAGACAAAGCATAAAGCCCTTTGGAGAGTCGCCATTAATGTGATTTTGTAATGTGTAACCGCGTAATACATGTGTAAGACAAACCCATGTATATTGGAATCCATTTTTCAAAGAAATATACTGATCTGATTTCGTTAATCTGCTTTTACCTGTATTTAAGATTTTGCAACTATAACCCTGCTCATCACATACTTTTTTAATGTAATAGGCCCGCATTGTCCAACCGCCGTAAGGAGGAGGGTAGGGTGATATTTTTAAAATTTTTAGTTTCTTGTCATTATTCACTTAAGAACACTTTCCCATTTATTATTACCGAAAAAAAGCTATTTCACCACCTGCATTATAATTGCTTTTTGAAATGATACGCATGTTAAGCGGCAAATATAAACTCCACTTGCAACTATAATTCCTGAATCATTATTTATTTTCCACGAAACAGAATGCCAGCCCTTTGGGAATTTATCATTCATAAGTAGTTTAATCATGTTTCCATTGGTATCAAAAATCTCCAGGCGAGCATTTGCAGTTTGCGGCATATAAAACTGAATCTGTGTACTATTATTAAAAGGATTTGGGTAGTTTTGTTTTAAATAGAATTGATTTGGATTCATCGCCTTATCCTTAGATATACTGACAGGATTGATAACATTAACTATATCCATTTGGGATGGATCATTCGTTCCAAGATTATATGGTTCCCCGGCGGCAGTGTCCACATGGTGCGCCCTGTCGATCGTTTCACATCCTAAATCCGCCAACATCTGTCTTCCCACATAATCAAGAACAACCGTATTCTGGCTCATAAATATTTTATTTGGAGTTGCTTGTGGTAAACCACCTGGGCCTCCGTTTACTACCGCGAATAAAGCGTCACAAATATTAATCATCTGTTTTCCTGCAATTTCAGGTAATGAATTCAGGGCCGGTAAAAACGGATCAGCATGGTCATCATGCAT
>JAUVIB010000061.1 GCA_030592985.1 Calditrichaceae bacterium
ATCGTTTATCACGTATGTCGCCCATGGCCAGTGAATATACAGTTGCACGAACCTATGTCGATTGGTTGATTGATGTCCCCTGGGTTAAACAGACTAAAGACCGGTTAGATGTTAAAAGAGCTGAAGAGATATTAAACGAAGATCACTATGGACTGCTAAAAGTTAAAAAAAGAATATTGGAGTATCTTGCGGTTCGGCAATTGAAATCCGATATGAAGGGACCCATACTCTGCTTTGTGGGTCCCCCGGGGGTAGGAAAAACAAGTCTCGGACGATCCATCGCCCGGGCATTGAATCGGAAATTTACCCGAATGTCTCTTGGCGGAGTGCGTGATGAAGCGGAAATCAGGGGACATCGCCGTACTTATGTGGGTGCCTTGCCGGGACGAATTATTCAGGAAATCAAAAAACTCGGCGCTAAAAATCCGGTTTTTATGCTTGATGAAATTGATAAACTTGGAACCGATTACAGAGGAGATCCGTCATCCGCTTTATTGGAAGTGCTTGATCCGGAACAAAATTATACTTTTACCGATCATTATCTCGAAGTCTCTTTTGACCTTTCTAAGGTGATGTTTATTGCTACGGCAAATGTAATAGATCCTATTCCGCCAGCTCTGAAGGATCGAATGGAAATAATTGAAATAAACGGGTATATTGAAGAGGAAAAAATACACATTGCTGAAAAATACCTGATTCCCAGGCAGATTGAGAATCACGGAATATCTGATAAACAGATACAGTTCACCCGAAATTCTGTTAGTAAAATTATTGACAAATATACACGTGAAGCGGGTGTCCGCAATCTTGAGCGTGAAATCGCCTCAGTTATTCGTGGCGTTGCCAGGGAAATTGTGGAGAAAAAAACAAAAAGAAAAAGTATAACTTCATCGAATGTGGAAAAATATCTCGGTATCGAACGTTTTTATTCCGATGTAGCAGAGCGGGTATCCCGTCCCGGTGTGGCTACCGGATTGGCCTGGACGCCTTCCGGTGGAGACATCCTTTTTATCGAAAGTACTAAAATGGCCGGTAATGGCGTTTTATCCTTAACCGGAAAATTGGGTGAAGTGATGAAAGAATCAGCTACAGCAGCATTAAGTTATCTGCGTTCCAAGGCTAAAGATTTTAGTGTGGATGAAAGTTTTTATAAAAATTTTGATACCCATATTCATGTTCCGGCGGGCGCTATACCCAAAGATGGGCCAAGCGCCGGAATTACTATTTTTTCTGCATTATATTCATTATATTCAGGTCGGTGTTTAAAAAGTAATCTTGCCATGACCGGGGAGATTACCTTAAGGGGAATGGTGCTTCCTGTAGGCGGTGTAAAAGAGAAAGTCCTTGCTGCCAAACGGGCGGGGATTAAAGAGGTGATCTTGCCGCAAAAAAATAAAAAAGATATTGAAGAGATTCCGGTACAGAATATTAAAAATATGAAATTCTATTTTATCAGTGAAGTTTCGGAACTTTTAGATCTCGCCTTTGAAAAGAAGAGAAAGAAAAAAAATGAATAAAAATTTGAAAAAAGCCCGGCAATTAATCGAAAAAAAAGAGTATGAAACAGCGCAATCTGCCTATCAGGATGCTCTTAATGAAAGTATTGATAATAAAGAAAAAGCGATTATCTGGGCAGAGGTTAGCTGGAATTATTATTATCAAAATAAGTATGACAGCGTTATTAAATCGATTGAAAATGTATATAATTTTGATTCTGCCTATCAGGCAAGAGAGGATTTATACCGTATAAGTGGATTTGCCTATCTGGGATTGGGAAAAACGGAAGAGGCTATTGAAGAATTGATAAAATCTATTGAAATTGATAATCATTCGGATAAACAGAGGCCTGTAATTTACGAACTGGCTAAAATATATTTTGCGCAAAGCAAGTATGATATGGCCGATAAATTATTCACCAAAATCGACGGTTACTATGAAGAAGCAGATAAAAAATATTGGCAGTCTATTCTGTTTTATCGAGCATTTATTCAATATTATAAAAAAAATCTTGGACTTAGTAAAGAATTGTTTGAAAAATTACATCAAAATGCGACGGATGACGCCCGTAAAGCATCAGCGGTTTTTGGTTATGTTTTTATTGCCTTTGATGAAAAGGACTATTTAAAAACCATCAATTTGTGTGAGAGTATTTTATCGCTTGATAAAAATTTCTTTGATATGGAAACCATCGGATTTTTAACTGCTGCATCGTTTTTCTATTTAGGCAGAATGGATATATTTGATCAATATTATTTTCAGCTAATAAAAAAATATCCTGCCGGGCGCTATGCTGATGAGTTACAGAAGCTGAAGGACCAGAAAGATAATCCGCAATAATGTGAAGGTCTAATTCGAAATAAATTACCGGTTCCCTTTCAAAAAATAAAAATTCATGAACAAAACATTAAAAAATACTATATTTTCATTAGATTCTTTTAAACAGTTAAAAAATGGCCTTTCCAATAGACGGCATTTACATCTGTCTGCTGCAAGTGGTTCTCTGCGCTCATTTATCTCATCCTTTATCTTTGAACAGTTGAAAAATCCACTATTAATTATCAGTTCTGATTTGGATTCAGCTCAAAAGATGAAGGAAGATTTAGAGATTATTCTGGAATCTGGAAAAGTCGGTTTTTTACCGGCAATTGAAAGTGATACAATAATCCATCATGCCTCAAATCCGGCTTTAATGAGTTTGCGTATGGAGGCAATTCAGACATTTTTGGAAGATGACCACTGGATAGTCGTAGCAACCATTGAAGGCTTATTGGAATCGTTGCCCATACCTGAGGATTTTGTAGATAATCAATTATATTTGAAAACAGGCATGTCTGTTGACTATGACTTGTTGCTCACACATCTGCAAAGAATAGGGCTTAGTAGAGAAAGTCTGGTAGAGTCGGTTGGTGAATTCAGTGTGCGTGGTGGAATCATTGATATGTATTCGTGGAATTACGAGGATCCAATCCGCATTGAACTATTTGGAAATGAGATAGAATCAATCCGCCGCTTTGATGTGATTTCTCAACGATCACAGGAGATACTTGATGAGGTGACTATTCTGCCGAAAATAGGCGATAATAACCGGGGAAAAACCTTTATCAATAATTTTATTTCCGATTCGACCGTCCTTTTCTGTGAAGATACGGATGTGCTTCTATCTAAAATAGATGATTATTGGACTAACGGCAGTAATGATTATACAAATAAAAAAAATGAAATGCCGCCGGAAGAACGATTCCTTGCAAAAAGTGAGGTAGAGAAATTATTACAAAAACATCTTCTGATTGAGACGAACCTTATTGCCCGGGAAGATGTATTAAATATCACTTTTAATAGCTTACCGCATCCGGATTTCAATGGAAGCATTAAGTTGTTTTTCAAGTATTTGAATAAAACCATTAGTGAGAATTCAAAAATAAAGTTTTATTTACAATCTATTAATCAATCCCAATCAGAACGTATCAGAGAAATTATCGATGAGGAAGACATTCTTCTCCGAGCGACATACATGGATAAATCACTGCATAGCGGATTTATTCTTCCTCAGGATGGTCTGCATATTCTGACGGACCATGAAATATTCAATAAATTAAAACGGCACCGTACATATAAAAAGTTTAAAACGGGTGATTATTTACGCCGTTTAAGTACACTCAGTTTGCATGATTATGTTGTTCACAATGACTATGGGGTTGGTCAGTATCTGGGATTGGATACCATAGAATTTGGAAATACAAAAAAAGAGTGTATAAAAATAGGATACAGGGAAGGCGATTGCCTGTTTGTGGCGGTGGATCGTTTAAATTTAATTCAAAAATATAGTTCAGACGAAGGATTAAAGCCCAAAATAACCAAACTTGGAACCACAGAATGGGAAAAGACAAAGAAAAAGACTAAAGAATCCATTAAAAAAGTTGCAAAAGAACTCATTGAAATTTATGCTAAACGTAAAGCAAAGCCGGGTTTTAAGTTCTCTGAGGATAGTCATTGGCAGAAGGAAGTGGAGGCTCTCTTCCCTTACGAGGAGACTCCTGATCAGCTGCGCGCCATTAAAGAAGTAAAAAAAAGTATGGAGCACCCGGAACCCATGGATCGCCTGTTATGTGGAGATGTGGGTTTTGGCAAAACGGAGGTCGCCTTACGGGCAGCCTTCAAGGCGATTATGGATGGTAAGCAGTCTGCTATTTTAGCGCCTACGACGATTCTGGCCTTTCAGCATTATGGAAATTTTAAAGAACGATTGAAAGAATTTCCTGTAAACATTGAAATGCTAAACCGTTTTCGCACTCCCAAACAGCAAAAACAAATAATAGAAGGTTTAGCTATTGGAAACATAGACCTTGTAATCGGCACACACCGTTTACTATCTGATGATGTTATATTTAAAGACCTGGGACTGTTGATTATTGATGAGGAACAACGATTTGGCGTCAGGCATAAAGAGAAATTAAAAAAATACAGGGCAACCGTGGATATTCTATCCATGACAGCAACACCGATTCCCAGAACTCTGCATATGGCCCTAATGGGGGCGCGTGATCTTTCCAATATTGATACACCTCCGCGAAACCGCCTGCCCGTGAATACAGATATTATTCATTGGAATGATGATGTGATTTATCGTATAATAAATAGAGAATTAGAACGTAAAGGTCAAATTTATTTTGTGCATAACCGGGTGGAAACCATTGAAAGTATGAGGGATCGATTAGTTGAGCTGGTTCCACATGCCCGAATTGCCATTGGGCATGGACAAATGAATGAGAAAAGATTAGAAACAGTTATGCTGGATTTTATTCATCATAAATATGATATTCTTGTATCAAGCATGATTATTGAAAACGGGCTTGATATTTCAAATGTCAATACAATCATTATTAACCGTGCAGATAAATTCGGATTATCTCAATTATATCAGCTAAGGGGCCGTGTTGGGCGTTCTACAGAGCAGGCTTATGCTTACCTTTTAGTTCCTCCAATGGACAGATTGACTGAAACAGCGAGAAAACGTTTGAGAACAATTCAGGATTTTACCGATCTTGGATCGGGTTTTAAAGTAGCTTTGCGTGATTTAGAAATTAGAGGAGCCGGTAATCTTCTTGGCAAAGAACAAAGCGGTTTTGTGCAAACAGTTGGTTTTGACATGTACTGTAAAATTCTTAATGAAGCGGTTGAAGAACTTAGCAAAGGCTCTTCCGTTGAGATAACTGATGGTATAATTGAAAAGAAAAGTAAATATATTGAACCAAAATTAGATGTGAATTTTGATCTGTTAATTCCTAATAATTATATTTCAAATGAAGCAGAACGTATTGCTATCTACCACCGAACTGTTAATCTAAATAATACGGATCAAATTGATGATTTGGAAAAGGAGTTGGAAGACCGTTTTGGTAAACTCCCGGAAAAAGCCTTGCTATTTTTAGAAGCAATGAATGTGAAAATATTAGCCGGACATCTTTATGCCAGGCGTGTAATCTTGAATAATCGGGTATTAAAATTAATTTTCTCTGAAGAAGCCCAGAATGATGATTCTTTCTTTCAGGATGTCATTCCCAGATTAATGAATCAGACATTTACATCGGTTCGTTTCCTTAACCAAAAAGATTTGGGAGTAGAAATAACATTAAAAGGGGATGATTATTTAAGCAAATTAGCGTTTTCAAAAAAAATATTGCACTACATAATGAATAATAAGTAAATTAAAAATTCTATAGGTTATAATAATATAATTAATTTAAAATATTAAGAATTGGAGGAATTCATGAAACATGTTTTTATTAAACTTACTTTGCTTGTGTTAATTGTTGTTTTAGCCGGTTGTCAAAAGATATCTGACGATACGGTTGCTAAAGTGGGGAAATTTGAGATTACGGTTGATGATTATAAAAATGAATTATCAAAAAGATTTTCTAATAAGGAATCTTATGCTGATGTTGACAGCTCTTTGAAAATGGATATTTTAAACCGCATGATCGAGGAAAAATTATTTTTAAATGAAGCTTATGATCAGGATATAAATGAAGATCCGGTTATCATGGGTGAATATAAGAAGCGTAAAGAGGGCATAATCGGTGATAAGTATTATGAGAAAAATGTTGTTGATAAAGTTATTTCAGAAGATGAGTTAAAAGAAGCTTATAATAAGAATAAAGAAGAAGTAAAGGCTTCGCATGTTTTAATTGCTTATAAAGGTGCTACAAGAAGCAGAGCCACAAGAAGTAAAGAAGAGGCTAAAAAACTGGCTAATCAAATATACAGAAAAGCCAACGCAGGAAAATCAATAAAATATTTAGCAGAAAAATATTCCGATGATCCCTCCGCAAAGCAAAACAAAGGCGACCTTGGTTATTTTTCATGGGGGAAAATGGCTGGTCCATTTCAGGAAAAAGCCTTTAGCCTGAAACCGGGTGAAATATCTGAACCGGTTTTAACAAGTTTCGGGTATCATATTATAAAAGTAGATGATAAACGCGACAATCCAAGATTTATAGCAAATAATTATGATAAAGAAAAATTAGCGCTTAAACAGAGGCTTTATAAAGGAGTTCAGGCAGAAGCAAAAGCTGTTTGGGATTCTTTAGTAAGTAAGCTGAAATCAGATGACAATTTTAAAATAAATGATGAGGATATTAAAAAAGTTAATACTTTGATTTCTGAAAAACTTAAAAAAGGGAAAATTGGTATTAAAGATTTTGATGATTCTGAAAAATCTATCGTTCTATCCAGCTGGGATAATGATAATTGTGATTTAGGTTATATTCTTGATTACTATGGACAGCAGTTATCATCTTATGGTAAAAACCTTGCGAATTTTGATAAACTGAAAAAAGTAGTAGAAAATTTTAGTTCCAGTAAAATAATTGTTGGTATTGCTGAGAAAGAAGGATATGAAAATGATCCTGACGTTAAGGTTGATATTGATAAATTACAGGCTATTACTGATAGTAGAATGATTAAAAAAGTAGAGCAGATTTTAGTGAATAATGCGATAAAAATTGATGATGAAGATATTAAGAAATATTATGAAGAACATCAAGACACCTTTAAGAAACAAGCTGAAATAGAGGTTTGGGAAATCTATTTAAAGGACAAAAAGCTAGCTGAAAAATTATTAAAACAGGCAAAAAGCGGAAAGAATTTTGAAAAGTTAGCCGAAAAATATACGGAAGATAAATATTATCAAAAGAAAAAAGGTTATCTTGGATTTATTAAAAGCTTCTCGAGAGGAGATATTTCTAAAAAAGCGTTAGCTGCCGGTCCAAATGTCTTTGTCGGGCCTATTAAATATAAACAAGGTTGGTCTATATTAAAAACAGGACAGGAAAAACCTGAACGAATTAAAACTCTTGATGAATCGAAAGGCTTAGCGCGCTCAAAAATGAAAACTGAGATGACCAAGAACCGAAAAGAAGAAATAAAAAAAGAGCTGCATGATTCCTATTCAGTGGAAATTAATGAGAAAATATTAGGAAAGATTTGATGTATAGAATTCTCATAATTGGGATTTTTATTTTAGCGGTTTGGGGGTGTACAGAAAGAAAAACACCCCCAAATGATATTACTGCTCAGGTAGATGACAGCTATTTGACGAAAAAAGAATTAAACTATAATATTCCATCCGGATTTAATGAAGAAATTATCCTGGCATTAAAAAAGAATTTAATTAATAAATGGGTGGAAGATGAGATATTTTTTAAATCGGCTGAAAATGAAGGACTCTCTCTGGACGATAAAGAGATTTATCTCGTACAAAAATATCATAAATCAATATTAATACAAAAGTATCTTGATCAGAAACTTAATAGAAATATTATCGTATCGGAAAAAGAGATTGAAAATTATTATAACAACAATAAAGATGAATTTATCAGAGTTGAAAATGAAATACATTTAGTTCATTTATTATTGGAACAGAAGGATAAAGCCATATTTAGTGAAATAAATAAAGCGGATGATTTAATATCTCTCATTAAAAAGTATTATTTTGATCAAAAATCAACCATTGAGCTTCCTAATGATGATTTGGGATATGTCTGCGAAAAAGATCTGCCGAAAATTTTCTTAAATACTTTGAAAAATATGAAAACAGGTGTGATTTCAAGACCTGTTAAAATGAGTGATGGTTACCATTTTCTTCAGCTTATAGATCGAAAAAAGGCAGGAACCTATAGGGTTTTGGAACTTGTGCGTAATGATTTAGTTTTAAGATTAAAGAAAAAACACAGAACTGATGAATTAAATCGACTTAAAAGGGAATTAAAAGAAAAATTTCAGGTTCAAACCTTTTTAAGTAAGATTCAATAATAGGGTGTATTTATGATAAAAAAGATATTTCTATCTCTACTTATAATGTATACAACCGTATCAGCGCAGCAAATGATTGAAGGAATTGAAGCGGTTGTGGGGAATGAGATTATTTTAAAGACAGAAGTTGACCAATTTGCTCAAAATTATATTGTTCAGAATAAAATTAATGTGCAGAATAATGAAGCGCTATTAAAAAGTATCAGAGAAAAAACGCTTGAAAATTTAATTGAACAAAAATTACTTCTGGAAAAAGCTATTCTTGATACCGTAACGGTTGATGATTTAATGTTGGATGAAAAAACGAATGAGAGGCTTTCGTATCTTGTTCAGCAAGTTGGTTCGGAGGAGAAGCTTGAAGAAGTTTTTGGCAATCCTATGAAACAAATTAGAAAAGAGACAAGAAAGATTGTAAAAGAGCAGCTGTTGGTGAGTCAGGTACGACAAAAACAATTTATAGATTTAACGGTTTCCCGAAGAGAAGTAGAAGATTTTTATAAAATGTATGAAGATAGTTTACCTACCCTTCAGGGAACGGTAAAAATCAGCCATATATTAAAAATTGTCGCTCCATCTGATGAAGCGCAAAATACGGCTTTGGAAAAAATAAAAAATATTCGGGAAAAGCTTATAAATGGCGAAGATTTCGAGGAACTTGCCAAACAGTATTCCGAAGACCCCGGTTCTGCTCAACGTGGCGGTGATTTGGGTTTTGTTGGCCGCGGCGATTTTGTCCCGGAATATGAACAGGCCGCTTTTGATTTAGATGATGAAGAGGTTTCTGATATTACTCAATCGACTTTCGGTTTTCATATTATTAAAATGGTTGAAAGACGAGGAGAGAAAATTCACACCAGGCATATCCTTATTCAAACTGTTCCCACAGAAGATGATGAATTACGTACTATTGAGGAGTTGAAAAAATACCGTCAACAAATTCTCGATGATGGAAATTTTGATAAGGTGGCTATAAAGTATTCTGATGATGAAAATGTAGTGAAAGATCATGGACATCTTGGTGTTTTTGAAATTGACAAATTGGTGATTCCCGAATTTAGAAAAGTCGTTGAAAACCTGGAGATAGGCGGAATTAGTGAACCCTTTAAAACCGAATTTGGTTATCATATCGTTCAACTTGATGATCGCCAGGATAAACGAGAAATGAATCTTGAAGGTGACTGGGATCGCATTGAAATGTTTGCCAGAAATTATAAGACTGAAAAAGAGTATCGGAAATGGATTGAAGAATTAAAAGAGAGAGTACCAATTCAGATTAATCATCTATAATGTTTTATCTTTCGTTCAATAAAAAATTTATTTACACATTTCACTGAATTTGATCCTCTTTTTTAGCCTTTTATCGGAATAATAATGGTTATGCTGAATCTAAAAAATATCTTTTGGATTGTTTTCATTTTATTCCTCCTAAATACACTTCTCTCTGCTGATGAAAACACCCCTTCCTTAGCTCACAACACCTCAAACGGTTTTAAAAATCCATATCCCGGATATGAGGATAGATCGGTTATAGATCTTTTTAAATGGCTTATTTGGGATAAAATAAACGGAAAAAAACCTGATCATCCGGATCATTATGATTTTAAAAATGCCGGTAATGACGGTTCCTTTCTTAGGAAAAACAGAGAAAAGTTTACCGTTACCTGGATAGGACATTCGACGGTCCTGGTGCAAATTAACGGTATTAACATTTTAACCGATCCCATCTGGAGTGACAGAGCTTCTCCTTTCTCATTCATCGGTCCAAAACGATATATGAGTCCCGGCATTGCTTTAGAAAATCTTCCACCAATTGATATTATAATTATTTCTCACGATCATTACGACCACCTCGATTTAAAAACCATAGCTCATTTTGGAAATAAAGTTTTTTACCTTGTTCCACTTGGGATGGGAAGATATCTCGATGCACTTGGTATATCGCATTACGATGAAATGGATTGGTGGGATGAGATTACTTACAATGGTATTCGGCTATGCTGCGTTCCGGCACAGCATTTTTCAGGGCGTATTCTTAATAATAGCAATAAAACACTCTGGTGTGGATGGGTTATCCTTGATCAAAAAGGGAAGTTTTATTTTTCTGGTGATACAGGATATTTTCCGGGATTTAAAGAGATCGGGGAAAAGTACGGACCATTCGATGTCGCTGCTTTACCCATCGGAGCTTATCAACCTCGTTGGTTTATGAAACCGGTTCATACGGGTCCAAAAGAAGCTGTTCAGGCCGCTTTTGATTTGAAAGCGCGTAATTTATTGTCTATACATTGGGGAACATTCAATTTGGCTGATGAACCATTAGATGATCCGCCCGAGACGCTTAAAAAAATTATTAAAGAAAAAGGATTAAATCCGGATAATTATTGGATATTTAAGTTCGGTGAAACCCGAATTGTAGACACAGAAAAGGATTGACGAATTAAATTGAATATTTGACAACTTCTGCTTAATATTGAGTAATTTCAACACGGAACTTTTTGAAAATGAAATAAAACGATGATGTTATAAATATTAATCCAATTAAATAAAAATAAATGAAAGGAAATGACCATGGCTTCTTTTGATATTGTATCGGAAATAAATATGCATGAATTAACAAATGCAGTTGATCAGGCAAACAAGGAGGTGACCACCAGATTTGATTTTAAAGGAACGGATTCTAATTACGAGTTTAAGGATGATGTAATAACAATGTATTCTCAAACTGAGTTTCAGGTTAACCAGATGTATGATATCCTAAAAACAAAGCTGGTTAAGAGGAAGATAGATTTAAAGTTTATTTCTGCTGACAAAATGATGGAATCGGGTAAAGGAGTACGTCAGGAAGTAACCGTTAAACAGGGTATTGACAAGGAGATAGCTAAAAAGATGGTGAAAATGGTTAAGGATAAGAAAATGAAAGTACAGGCAGCCATTCAGGGGGATAAATTACGGATTACCGGAAAAAAACGTGATAATTTGCAAGAGGTTATAAATATGTTTAAAAGTTCTGATTTGGATATCCCGCTTCAATATGAAAATTACAGAGATTAAAAGTAAAACTCCGAATTTTATCACTAATTATCTGATATTTAAGGGGAATTCCGGATGGGAATTTGAGTCAAAGATGAAGCGCCGATTAAAATAAGTATGGAGAAAACCGGATAGGGATGAAATAATTATTTTTTTCCTTCATTGCCTTTCACAAGATTTTTCTTTATACTCGAATATTATTCCACATAGAGTATTGGTAAAAAGAGTGTTCCCATAACTTTTGTAAAGGTGGTTTCCATGAAAATATATATTATGTTACTATTATCATGTTTACTTCATGCTGAGGGATTCAAATCAGAAGCATTAATATCTTTGCCGGGAGAAAATCGAAACTTTAATCTTGAGCGAATTTACAATTTTAATACAGAGTTGGATGAAGTTTTTATTTGTTTTGATAACCTTAACGCTGGAATTTATTCAATATATCTTAAGCAGATTGAGCCTTTCTCTGAAAAAAATATATTAATTTCTTCAAATTCTGACCCTAAAACGAATCCGTCAATAGCCCTGATTCCCAGTGATGGAATAAGAATTATTTGGCAGCAACAGGTCGATGAAAAATGGCAGTTGTTCTTAAGAACTTTTGCGGATGATACATTAAGCTCAATTATACAATTAACAAACTCAATAGAAGATAATACCGATCCCTTGATATATGATAATTATCTTATATGGATAAATGACCAATATCTGACTTTTGCCGAAGTAGGGGATTCATTATTTAATATAAAAAAAATTGACGGCAGCGATTGTTCGAATCCTGATTTAAACGGAGAGGCATTAAGTATTATATATGAACAGAAAGTAGACA
>JAUVIB010000327.1 GCA_030592985.1 Calditrichaceae bacterium
AATGTTAGAAAACAATTTGATAATGTGGTGATCCTCGCCCATCCGGAGTGCAAACCCGAGGTGGCTTCGGCGGCTGATTTCTCGGGAAGCACATCAGCTATGATTAAATATGTTCAAGAGTCCAACGCACCGCATTATCTTCTATTAACCGAATGTTCAATGGGCGATAATATTGCCGCTGCTAATCCAGAGAAAGAGATGCTGCGTTTATGTAGCATTCGTTGTCCTCACATGAACGAAATAACCATGGAAGATACGCTTAATTCATTAAAGTATAACCGGTATGAAATTACTGTTCCCGAAGAAATACGGGTACGTGCTTTAAAATCGGTTCAACGGATGCTTAAAATCGGATAAGAGAAATGAGCGAGTGTATTGAAACCGATGTCCTTGTTTTAGGAAACGGGATTGCAGGGGGAATTGCTGCGATTTTACTGGCGGAGAAAGGGCTGCAGGTAACCCTTGTAACGAAGAGTAATGATTCGCAGGAATCCAACACCTATTTTGCTCAGGGTGGTATTATCTTTAAGGGAGAAAATGACTCTCCTGCATTGCTGGCAAAGGATATAAAAAGAGCAGGGGCCGGATTGTGTAATCCTCTAGCAGTGGATGTTATTAGTACGGAAGGTCCGGATCTTGTTAAAAATATTCTTATTGATAAACTGAAAATAAAATTTGATAAAAAAGGAAATAATACACTATCATTTGTGGCTGAAGGCGGTCATTCCATTGCGCGTATTATCCATTCAACGGATGCTACCGGATATGCTATTCAAATGGCTATTAATGATTATATTGCCCATTCTAATATAGAATTATTAAAAGGACATACTGCCGTTGATTTATTAGCGCCGCACCACCATTCTTTAGACCGTTTGCAGGTCTATGATCCCCGCTCTTGCGTTGGCGCTTATCTGTTGGATCAGAAAAACAAAAAGGTAATCCGCTGTATTGCCAAAAAAACTATTTTAGCTACCGGCGGATTGGGACAAATTTATTTGCGTACAACAAATCCAGAAGGCGCCCGTGGTGATGGTGTTGCCATGGCTTACCGTATGGGAACCAGGGTTATTAACAATCAGTTTATTCAATTTCATCCAACAACTTTTTTTCATCCGCAAGCCTCTCGCTTTTTAATTTCTGAGGCAGTGCGCGGCGCCGGTGCAAGATTGGTTAATGCTGATGGCAAACCTTTTATGCAGAATTATAATACCGAGTGGAAAGATTTAGCGCCGAGAGATATTGTATCCCGCAGTATTCATGAAGAGATATTGAAACAGGGCACAACACATGTTTTTCTGGATTTAGCCTCTTATATGCCTGCATCAAAAATTAAAACGGAGTTCCCAAATATTTATAAAAAATGTTTGGAATATGGCGTTGATATTGCTAATGAACTCATTCCTGTTGTTCCTGCAGCTCATTACGCTTGCGGAGGGGTCTGGGTAGATGAATTCGGATTAACAACTATAAATTCTCTTTATGCTATTGGGGAAGTTGCTTGTACCGGATTGCACGGGGCAAACCGTCTTGCCAGCACTTCCTTATTAGAAGGACTTGTATGGGCAAAACGTTCAGCTGAAGATATTATTAAAACGATAAAAGAGACGCCTCTCCCAAAAAAGAAAAACATTCCTCCATGGCGGGATGTTGGTATTGCCGATCCCGATCCGGCTTTGATTAATCAGGATATGAGTTCTATAAAAAATATTATGTGGAATTATGTAGGACTGGTGCGTAATCACCGGCGTCTTGAGCGAGCTATTCGCGAATTACGCAACCTGGAGAATGAAGTAGAAAAATTTTACCGCAGGGCAAAAGTTACCGATGATCTTATCGGGTTGAGAAATGCTGTCCGTACATCCATCATTATTGCTAACTCCGCATGGGAAGACCGACGAAGCCGGGGATGTCATTACCGGGAAAATTAAAATTTTGTAACATTCATCACAATATCAATAATTCAAATTTGTATATTTAGTCAGCTTTCACATAGTAATCTTGAATTCTGTGAATGTTTGACTAATTTATTTAGGAACAAGAAGGTGGCTGAGCCTGTCGAAGTCCCGATGCTCCTATGACTCATCCGAGCCGGGAAGGCAGGGCTTAGTAAGCTATCTCATTGGCTATAAAGGATTGTTTTAAAGAAGAATCAATCAATTTGGAGGTTAAAATGAATAAACTGTTATTGTTATTTAGTATTGTTCTTTTTTTTATGAATGGTATATTGGCGCAAACAAGCAATAGATATGTTGAGTCCCAATTTTCCACGGAACAGGTTGGTGTGGATGTTGTTTATGGAACCGCGCCCGCTTTAGTATCACCTTATCAGGGAGAAAAATATACTACCAATTTTGATCTGAAAATGCATATTTTCCAGCCTCTTGGAGATACCTTGTCACTTCGTCCCGTTTTGATCTTTGCTCATGGGGGCGGTTTTATTAGCGGAGAAAAAGAACATGACGATATGCTTGCTTTTTGTGATACTTTTGCCAGGAAAGGTTATGTAACCGCAACAATTCAATATCGCCAGGGCATGAGCATACTTAGTGCAAACAGCGGGGCTCGCGCTGTTTACAGAGGATTGCAAGACAGCCGGACAGCCATTCGTTTTATTAAAGAAAAGGCATCTGATTATAATATTGATACCAACAATGTTTATTTTATTGGCAGCAGCGCCGGCGCTTTTATGGCTTTGCATAATCTATATATGAATGAAGAGAGTGAACGGCCGGCAGCTTCTTACCAAATTGGTCCGACTTTCACCTTTGTCAATCCTGATGATGGCCCTGATTTAGGCGGCCTGGATGCAACCGGAAATAATTATATGCATAATGCCCATCCGAAAGCCATTGTATCTCTTTGGGGCGCTCTTCAGGATACCTCTTTAATTAAAGATGGTGATCCCGGAAGCTCTGTTTTTCTGATCCACGGAATGGTTGATGACATTGTTCCCTTTGACGTCGGTCATCCCTTCAATGCTCCAAATCTGCCGGAGACCTATGGCAGTAACCCTGTCATAAAAAGAGCTTCAAATTTGTTTTTTGATGTGGAGGGTTTTTTTGTTGCAAGTGAGGGCCATGAATTTTATGGTGTTACAAACGGAATGTGGGACAGTGGACCAAACTATTATTGGCATACAATTGTTTCCAGAGTAACTCAGTTTTTATATGAGAAACATAAACCAACAGCCCGTTTTAGAAGTGTTGTTGACAGTAATTCGGTTACGTTTAGTGATAAAAGCAGCGGTGAGATCAGATGGGTGTGGGATTTTGGCGACTCTACAAGCAGCCATGAAAAAAATCCCATACATGAATACAGCCAAAATGGCAATTACCGGGTTATGCTTAGTGTTTACAACGAGATAGATAGTTGGGATACCGTAAGTCAGGTGATTGAGATAAGCGATATTGCCACCGCTATTGAAAGTGAGAAAACAGTAATTCCGGAAAAATTTTCTTTATCGCAGAATTATCCTAACCCGTTTAATCCCGTAACTAATATTCGCTATAATTTAGCGTCAAATACCCAAGTGGAACTAACTGTTTACAATATTATCGGTGAAAAAGTTTCCACACTCGTTCATATATATCAGAAGGCAGGCAGTTACACGGTGAAATTTGACGGGACATCACTGCCAAGCGGTATATATTTCTACAAATTGAATTTTGATAGGAAGAGCCTGATAAAAAAAATGACATTAATAAAATAAAGAGAAATATGACGATACCGCTGTTTTGAATGAAAACGGCGGTATCATTTTTTCCCTACTAACGCAAGTTTCAATCAACAATATACTTCCCATCAATTGAGATGTTTTCTTGCAAAACAACACAAATATCCAACGGCCTTTTTAGTTTATTAAACAGATAAATGAGAAAAGTATATTTATTTAAAATTTATTTGCATTTGCGAGTTTTATTATTACTTTCAGTGTATCCAAAATAATAAATGGATTATATTACAATGAAAATATTCCGTAATTTATTGTTATTATCACCGGATACTAAACATCTATTTTTAAATAAATCAGTGTACTGCTGTACCCCCCCCTAACAATTATGCCATAACTGTTCTTTTCTCTATATATTATCAACCGTTATTTTATTTTAACTATTGGTTTGGATGACCGATATTTTATGTATAGGAGATTTTTATTACCATTGTTGACGATAATAACAACACCTAATATAATGTTGTGTTAAAATGATTTGATTACTTTCTTCTACGACTATACGTAGGTATGAAAGATAAATCACTAATAATACAGAAGGAGGCTATAATGAGATACATAACAAAAGTTTTATCGATATTCTTCCTTTTCTCGATTGCCTGCAATACGAATACTACTGAACCTGAAACAAAAGAATTCTTAAACACACTGTGGAAATTAGAATCACTTAGCATTGATGGTAAAACCATTAAGCCTCCGGAAAATAAAACTTATACAGCTAAATTTGATACTGATAGTGTTGTTTCCGGAAAATGTGATTGTAATGATTTTTCCGCAAATTATATAATTACATCAACAGACTATTTAAAAATAGAACATTTTTTTATTACTTATAAAGGTTGTGGTGGTGACCAATCCTTTAGCGATAAATATACCCAGAGCTTTCGTGATGTAAAATCATATGAAATCAATAATAACAG
>JAUVIB010000391.1 GCA_030592985.1 Calditrichaceae bacterium
CTGTTTATTCAAATAGATCATTTGCTGTCGTATTTCCCGGCCATGAGAAAAATAGGATAGATGATGATAACCAAAGGACAAGGCAGCGAGCGTTAATATAATTGTTAAGAAGGACAGAACCTTTTTAATTAACGAAGATTGCGGTAATCTTGGAAAGAACAGAATCGTTATTAAAATAAAAATTAATCCGAGAAAAAAATATAATCCACGCTGAAGCAATATTAAATCGGGATGTGCAACTCCGGTAAAATCAGAATACATCAGCGGCAGGTACATCGCCAGAAAGTCATATAAAAAATAGGTTTTATCACGTAGATAAAACATCAAAATCGCTATATAACCAAGTAGTGATAATATGACGATGGCTTGATTTTTTATTATACGGATTAATAAAAATGTAAGCCCGATGATATAGGTAGTGGATGGAACGATAATTAATACAAAATAAAGAAGATAGGGCATTATACTGAAGTTTGTATTGCCAAATACTAAATGAGTGACACCGGAGATGATCAAAACAACAATATTGAGTGATAAAAACAACATAATTATCCCAAATGCCCTACCCGATAGGAGAGAGGCATTGGACATGGAACGAATATTAACCACTTCCATGGTATTGAATTTTTTATAACGGTTAAACAGGTCACTTGCCAGAAATATAAGAACAGCTGTCTGGGTCAAATTCAAAAGCAGCATATTGCTATATGGCGACGAAGCGGCTAATCCAAAAATAACACGGGGACGTGGGATAACTGTTAGGTTTGTGAAGAAAATGATATTCAGCGTTATAAATATAATGATAACAAGGCCGGCAAAAATTCTAAAAAACCAACCACGTAACAATATACTTATTTCAAAACGCGCATTAGCCCTGATTTTATCTATTTGTAACAATTCGTATATATTTCTCAAATCCTGCCGCTCTCCCCTGTTACCCGGTTTCTAACTTTCTAACATCTTGGCTATATTTAGTGTCTGAACGAAAAGTGAAGAAAATGTCATTTCGAGCGAAGTCGAGAAATCTATAAATTATTGTAAACGTTCAAGTTAAAGATTTCTCCCTATGGTCGAAATGACGAAAAATGTTACTTTTCGTTCAGACACTATTTAAGTGCGGAATTAAATTGCACTTCAACAAACTTCTACATTGTTTATTTATATTTATTCACTTTCAATTTATTCTAAAACCCATAGTATCCGGCTTTTGTTGGCATAAATTCATTTTTACGTTTTAAATTAATACATAAAATTAAGATTGAGAAAGGGTGCTTTATTTTTTCTATAAAAACTCTCTTTCTCAAGTACAAATGTATTGTGGATAATCAATACTAATTTTATTGAAAATCCAAGCCATGACTGATTGGATTTCCAAATCCATAACCCACAGTAGGATTCCATACGCCATAGGACCAATTACCTGCTGATGGTTCGGTAAGTTCTGGGAGATTAGGATTTGCAAAACCATAAAATGTTTCGGTTCCGTTATCACCTGCTCTGTAGTACCGTATTTCAAAATGGAGATGCGGACCTCCTAATGTCCCTGAATATAAATGTTTGGAAATAATATCCCCTTTATTCACATGTTGTTCATTAATATTTAAGGAATCCGCCTCATCCAAATCTAAGTCAATGTGAGCATAAAGAGTGACCAATTTCCCAATCAATTGACCATTTCCATCCTCAACATTTTTAGAAATGGATACATAGTGTCTATATTTATCCGCATTTTTAACAGTAGTTACGAAACCATCATAGCTTGCATATATATTAACTAATATTTCTTTGTTTCCCACATGTAAATCAACTGCCGGATGATGTTGAGAAGTCCCATTAAGTCCTTTCCCGGCGCCAAATTCACCAATAGGTGGAACGGTAAAATCAGGAATTCTCCCTGTTTCATCTTCTAATGGATGATGAAATTGTTCCAGTTGTGCAAAACTAATAAATTGGTTCACATCTTCTATAAAAGAAGCCTCCGTGGTAGATTGATAATACGCAGGTGTCAACATATCCAGAGAATCCCCATTCTCTTCATTATCTAAATTTGCAACTACATTTTCTTTGCTGCACCCACTTACCAAAACAATTATCAAAATCATTGAAATATATAGTAAATTGCTTTTTATTGATATTAATAATCTCATTTCTTTACTCTATTTTTCAGTAGATTAAATTTTATGTTTATTGTTTAGTATAAATTAAGCGTCAACTTTTTTCGTGTTTAAGTCAGTGTTTCATTTTCGACAAAGTAAACATAGGCATGCTCAAGATTTGGTTCAATTACCTTTGAGCGGAAACCCTCAATCCTTTCAGCCACAACCTGCACTATCCAACCCTGTTCGGAAGGGATTGTAGAAATCACAGCATACTGTTCTTTTATTTTACTCAACTCAGAATCAGAAGCATCAATCTGAAACACATGCCCTTTGGCTTTATTCACCAATCCTTCCGGCTGTCCCTTATAAGCAACTTCACCGTTAAGCAGCAGGGCCATATCATGACAGGTGCTCGAAATATCACCCACAATATGAGTGGATAAGATAATGATACGATCTTCCTGCCCGAGGTCTGCTAATATATTGCGAAAACGGATACGCTCTTCCGGATCCAATCCGGTCGTGGGTTCATCCACAATCAGGATTTTCGGGTTATTAATTAAAGCCTGGGCAATACCAAGACGACGTTTCATACCACCTGAGAGTTTATTGGCCAAACGTTCACGCGCGTCAAATAGCGCCACTTTTTCCAGCATTTCATCGACAACTGATTTCCTCTTTTTGCTATTCACCATCCCGGATAAGCGAGCAATATAATCGAGGAATTCCCATGTTTTAATATTAGGGAAAGTGCTAAACTCCTGTGGTAAATAACCCAGGAGGCGGCGTATATCTTTGCGGTCTTTCTGCAGATCAAGACGGTCAATATGGATAGTACCCGCAGTCGGCTTAATTAGAGTCACCAGGATGCGCATCAGAGTACTTTTACCGGATCCATTGGGTCCTAATAACCCGAAGAGTCCATTGCCGATTTCCAGGTCTATCTTGCTTAAAGCCCGTTTCCCGCCCGGATATATTTGTGATAAACCCTGAATGGTAATTTTCATAATTATTATTGCATCCCGCCTCGCCGGCCCATACGCTCTTTCATCCGTTCATCCCGTTGTGTTTTATACTCCTCAAATTTTGCTTTTTGTCCATCATCGAGAATAGCTTCGATCTTTTTATCTGTTTCTGTTCTCATTTCAAACATCATTCCCATCATCTGCTTGCGCTCTCCCTGGAATTCCTGACGCTTCTTTTGAAAATCTTTACGCGATTCAAGAAAAATCCCTTCAATTTCTTTGACCTGTGTTTCCGATAAATTTAGCTCCTCTTTCATTAATTCCATACGGCGGCCGGCCGGATTATTTCTCGTATCCTTATTCTCATCATCATCACCTGAGCAACTCAACAGGGTGAACATAACGAAAAACATCAGAATGGCTGGGGAAAATTTCTTTAACATAACGGTTATCCTCTCTTGGTTTAAATTACAATTTTCACAGAAAACATAAAAATTATTTTTAAGTTTCTTCTCATACACAATTATTAGACCGATAAAAGAGGAAATTATTCCATTTATTCGAAAATAAAAGATATTTCCGGAGGATTTTTTTAATAAACTGTTATTTATTAAATTGGGGAAGTATTGTTAGCAGCTTTTTTAGTAAAATCAGGTTCAATTAATATATCCGAAAACAGATAATATAATTTTTTATCACGATAATAGATATCTTTTTGTTTTACCCATCTCTTGAGTTAAGATTTACTTTTTCAGTTACTAATCTCTCTCAATATCAATACTTGGAGATATTGAATCATAATATA
>JAUVIB010000357.1 GCA_030592985.1 Calditrichaceae bacterium
AATTATATTCCGTAGTAAATAATATTAAATTTTACACATAGCCTTAATAAACATATGTGTTTAATACAACATTAACAAAAATTTAATAAGTGAGATGAAATGGGAATAAGCTATAAAGGAATAAGTATTAATACGTCAAAGAATACTCATGAGAGGGTTTTTGATTTTGTAAAAAAAGATTATAAATCTATAATCGTGGATATTCCATCCGGTGGTGGCGCTTTCATGCAAAGGTTATAGGATGCAGGATTTAAGAATATTAAAGCGGTAGATATTGAAAATATTTTGGAAATAGACCATGAGGAATTTTACGAAGGTGATATGACCAAAGAATTACCTTTTCCTTCTAATTCGTGTGATTTAGTCGTTAGTATTGATGGAATAGAGCATATTAGCAAACAATTTGATTTTATAAATGAGGCGAATAGAATACTTAAAGACAAGGGAAAAATAATCATATCTACGCCCAACATAAGTTCATTAAGATCAAGGTGGAAATGGTTAACTACGGGACATCATTATAAGTGCAATTCTCCTTTGAATGAGAACAATCCTACACCACTACATCATATTGGAATGATTTCACTTCCCGAAATAAGATACTTACTTCATACTAACGGATTTCGTATAGAAAAAATTGCAACAAATCGAATTAAGCCAATAAGTTGGGCATACATCTTTTTAATTCCACTATCCTATCTATTTACTTTTCTTGTATACCATAAAACTGGGAAAAAGGAAGGTACTTCTGTAATTAATAAGGAGGTTTTAAAAACAATGTTTTCTAAAGATGTTTTATTTGGGGAAACATTAATTGTTGTAGCAAGGAAAAAAAATGATGCAAAAAATGTGTAAGATAAATTAAAATGCATTTTACACGAAACGTTAATATACAATAAATTTGCAGAACAATTTTCTTTTTGTCTCCATTCTATACAGATTGATTAAATTCTCTCGTTTATAAGAATATCACAAGCAATCTTAAAAAAATATAATCAACTACAAGTCAGTAATAAAATGTCCACTTAGTATAGAGCAATTGAAAAAATAACATATATTAAACCTAAATCGAGTGATTCTTGTTAAAAATATTATGATTACAATATATTATTAAAACCAATTTGGTGAAGTGGAAAACCTTAAGGTGGCTGAGCTTGTCGAAGCCCCGTCAATTCGACAGGCTCACTGCAAGCGCCCCTTTGACAACACTTCGGCAAGCTCAGTGCACGTTTCAGGGAGCTTATTTATTATCATGTTTTCTATCTTCAAAAAATAATCGCTCAATTTAGGTTAAATATTAATCCACTTTCCTTCGGTGGGAGCTGTATACTGTTCCATCTGCGCTAAAAGTTCTTCAATATGTTCATTGATTAAAAGCATCTGGCGGTTAATTTCTTTTAGGAAGCCCTGTTTGACCATGTTCTTGGTCAGGCGGATTAAATCATTGTAATAACCGTTTATATTGAGAATAGCAGTCGGTTTTTTATGTAAGCCAAGCTGACCCCAGGTCAGCATTTCAAAAAATTCATCGAGGGTACCAAAACCTCCCGGTAGGGCTATAACGCCATCGGATAACTCCGCCATTTTTTCCTTACGTTGATGCATTGTTTCAACAACGATAAGTTTTGTAAGGCGTTTATGGGCAATTTCTTTATTTTTAATTAAAGACGGAATAACACCGGTTGCTTTACCGCCGTTTTTTAATATACTGTCTGCTAAAATACCCATTAATCCCACATTGGCGCCGCCGTAAATCAGTTCAATATCTCTTTCAGCGAAAATTTGACCCAATCGGGCGGTTTCATTTTTAAATATATTACTGTTTCCCAGGCTTGAGCCGCAAAATACGGTAATTCTTTTCATTCGGTATACCTTTATGATTGAAGATTTGGGCGGCATTTGGATATTGCATAACCTAAAGCTGAATTCAGAACTCAGATGTGCTATCATATTTAGTGACTGAACGAAATGTAATAAATCAAAAAAATGGCAATGACAGAAATGTACTTTTCGGTCAACCACTATCTATCTTTCTACTTCTTACTTCCTAACTTTCTATTTTCATTCTTTTTACTTCTTCTCATTCCAGTTTTTTAAATGCTCCTTAATAAAAGAAATTACTTGTTGGTGTACTTCTTTTCCCGTAGCATTAACTGTAAGCGGCTCCCCGAATGCAATGTAAATTTTTTTACTGCGGTCAAGCGGTCCGATATCTCTTATGATTTTACCATTACCCCAAAAATCAGTTTTGATGGCAATGGGGATGATTTTAACACCAGCCTTAATCGCTACTTTTATACCAAGGGAATTAAATTCTTTTTCTTTAAACTCGACAGATCGTGTGCTTTGGGGGAAAATAACAATCGAAGTACCTTCCGTTAATAATTTTTTACCATTGTTTAAAACTTTTTTCAAATCTTCTCTTGAGTTTGCTCTGCTGACCACAATAGGATTCCTGGCGCGCATAATGGGCCCAAATAAAGGATGAGTAACCAGACTGTCTTTTACCACAAAGGTAACAGAACGTGTGGGAGCGATAATGCCCGGAAAAGCCATTGTTTCTAAAGTGCTCATATGGTTACTAATAAAAACAACGGGTTCAGGATTGTTATGAATATTATCTAATCCGCTAATATGAAAGTATCCGCCGCATCTCTCAATCAATTTAAAAATACTGGTTGATGAATAAATCCATTCAGAAGTATCATATTGCCCGTTTAGAGCAATTTTCCGCGCTTTCCAAAGAAGATATACAAATTTACTAACGAAAACGATACGAGAATTAAAAACCAGGCGGTCCGATAATAAACGTCGGGTATCTTCTGATGTATGGTATATATCTTCCGGGAAGTGATTATAAAGCAAAACCGTATACCTCCAAGTGATTTCTATGGCTAAAATGTAAAAACTGAATTAAATCTGCTTTTGGATCATATAACCAAATTAATTAAAAAAGAAAGTAACAGCAAATTTTGTAAAAAAAACAATAAATACGGTTTCTCCGGTTTGGATATTAGAAAATTTTCTTGTCTTAAATCAATATTTCCTTAAATTCCATAAAATTTATTGAAATAAAATAGACTAACCATAAAAAAGAAATCTGTTCAAAGGATGATGCTGAACTTTTAATCAGTAATAAGTTTCAGTTTTGTCCTAATTAGTGTCTGAACGAAAAAGAAGATTTCGTCATTTCGAAGCGTAGAGAGAAATCTATAACTCCTATAAAAACAAAAGATTTCTCCTCATTACATTCGCCGAAATGACATTTATTGTTACTTTTCGTTGAGACTAATTAATGGAATAAATGGCTAAAGGAGTTTCAAATGAATGCAGACAGAGGGCAATGGAGTTCAAAAATTGGCTTTATATTCGCTGCGGCCGGATCAGCTATAGGGTTGGGCAATATCTGGCGTTTTCCCTATATCGTTGGGGAGAATGGCGGCGGTGCCTTTGTGTTAATATATATCTTTTTTATCCTGGTGATCGGCCTTCCCTATATGTTTGCAGAATTAGCTTTAGGACGGTCAGTACAAAAAAATCCGGTAGGGGCCATAGGCTCCATCAGGCCAAGTTCAAAATGGAAAGGAGTCGGCTATCTCGGTGTATTGACCGGGGTAGGGATTTTATCCTTTTATGGTGTAATTGCAGGCTGGACGGTGGGTTATGTTTTTAAAATGGCCATAGCCTCACCCGGGAATTTCAGTTCTTTTATATCAAACCCGTTAATGGTAATTCCTCTGTTTGCGGGTTTTATTCTTCTAACTTCGCTGATCGTTTATGGCGGTGTGGCAGGCGGTATTGAACGTTGGTCGAAGATTTTAATGCCTGTATTTTTTGTTCTATTGGTAGGGCTTATTATTTATTCTCTTTCCCTCGAAGGAGCGAGTAAAGGACTGGCGTTCTACCTCACTCCGGATTTTTCAAAAGTAACCGGAAAAACGCTGCTCGCTGCGCTGGGGCAAGCTTTTTTTTCTTTAAGCCTGGGAATGGGTTTGATGATTACTTATGGAAGTTATGTATCTAAAAAAGAAAATATCGTAACGTCGGCTTTATATATTAGCATGTTTGATACTGCAATTGCTTTAATGGCCGGATTAATCATTTTCCCTGCATTATTTGCCATGGGTGAAAATCCAGCGGCAGGCCCATCTTTGGTTTTTGTCGTTTTTCCAAAACTTTTTGCACAAATGCCCGGCGGCT
>JAUVIB010000426.1 GCA_030592985.1 Calditrichaceae bacterium
CTAATATATAAAGGATGTTCCGGATCTGTCTGCTGTGGATCTTCCAACTGCGGATACAGTAAATTTGCCCAGTAAACATGCTCAAATTTCATGAGAGGGTGTGGTTTTTTTATAAAATCCAGGCCCTCTTCAATTGAAGATTTCCACCAGTTGTTCAATAATATGGCAGGCGGTTTGTTTCCCAGCCCATGTATGCCGATAATAATTTTTCTCATAAGTTTGTGCAAAAATCTTAGATATACTTATTAACTAACATTTCTCACTTCGTAATTAATTGTTATTATTATAATAACACAAGAAAATGAGGTTCTTTAGGTAAATCTTGGATAAATAGTTGAAAAAAAAGAACATCAATCTCCAAAATTTTAAAAGGCAATATTAATTAAAATTTAGGGAAAAGATGCTTATAAAAACATTGTTGAACAATATAGAAAAATATTCATCATTTGTCTATAAAATAATTAGTTTAGGTGTACAAAATGATGATGAATGTTTAATAATAGAGATTAATTCACGCAAAGGCAGTAGGGGTAAATGTCCTATATGTTACAAGAGATATTCAACTTATGATACAGCAAGGAATATGCATTATATCATACACTTGGTCAGTTGCCGGTACCTGAATTTACCCATAGATTTAGCTGTTGAACCTTAACCTGACGGTTATGGGGAAGGGAGATGTCATAACTCAATAAAAATCAATGAACTACGATGGATAATACAACCCCTATAGTCCCCTTTCTTAAGCCTGCCCGGCTAAGACGTGGGGGACGGATTTAGTTCTTTTTTTCTATATATTTGAAAAAACATTAATAAATTTGTTTACCCTCTACTTAGTCGGGTAAGGCGTCTCAGAGGTGTTACAATTATGTTCTTAATGACTGCCTTTGTATTAATTAATATTGCATTTGTTTCAGGTAAAAACCTTGTATGTGAGCATGCCTGCGTTGTATTGGATATAGGTTGGGGTTTTATAAAAAACCCGCGAAAAAATATTTGATTTATCGGTTTTTTTTGACATTATTGACATATTGCATACAAAAGAGATTAAGTAAAATTAATTTTTAGATTGCTTTAAAATAAATAATATTATATCTTCTAATGATTAAATGAGTTTAACGGATAAAATTCTTCTACTAAATAATAGCAGGAGTTTAACCATGATGCTTAAAAAATTAATTTTTTTAATATTTATCTTAATCTTATTTACTTCCTGTGCTTCTGTGGATAAACATATATGGTCTCCAAGTGAACCCATAAGAACCGAAAAAAGAAGTGATTTTTCAAATACCGATTTTATTTTAAGATCTTTTCAGGTTTTTAATCTGGATAAAAAAGATAATGTTGAAGATATTAATTATTTAAGAACTAAATTTATCCGTTATATTATAGCACAAAATAATTTTCGCGATGTGAGAGATATAAGCATAAATACGAGAACACCTGAGGATCAATCATATTTCAATCTTGAGGTAATTGCACACCCTGACTACTCAAAATACAGCACTATTTTGTTGGATATTCCTTTTTTCTACCCATGCCCAGGCTTCTGGCCGATTTCACCGCTATGGGGAAAAGCGGTCGTTAAAGTAAAAAGTACTCTATATGACAAAAAGGGAGAAATAATAAAATCTTTTGAAGTAGAAGGAGAAAAAAGTTACCTTATGGTTTTTTATCCTTGGTACAGAACGGCTCCCATAGAAGAAGCTTTGCGCCAAGCGTATGAAGATGCATTTATAAAAACAAGCTATACTTTATCTCAAAGCAGAAAAATTATTCTTGCCCGAACAGATTCACTTAAAATTAGCCGCCCTTTAAATCAACCGTCTCTATTTATAGATATAAATAAAAATAGCAAAAAGAAAAGCATTGCCGTTTTAGATTTGGATGCCTATGGAGTCTCGCCTTCAGATGCTTTGGCTTTATCAAATCGCTTAACTTCGGAATTGTTTAAAACCAATTATTTTAATGTTGTAGAACGGGAAAAAACCGAAGAAATTCTTGATGAACAGGGTTTTCAGCTTAGCGGATGTACATCCTCTGAATGCTTGGTAGAAGCAGGAAAACTATTAAATGTGGAATTAATGCTGGGTGGCAGTATCAGCAAAGTCGGCGATTATTATTCCATTGAGCTAAGGATTATAGATGTGGAAACCGGGGCGATTTTATCGGTAGCTTCCGTAGATATTCAAGGAAATATTGGAAAAGTATTAGTAAGCGGCATTAAAGAAGCCATAGGAAAGATGATTCGAAAACAGACAAATTAAAAATTAACCTTTAGGACTATATGAGTAAAAATCTTAAAATAGGAATAGTAGGCTGTGGGACTATAGCCGATATACATGCACAGGCCATTTTACAATCGACAAATGCCGAACTTGTATCAGTATACAGCCGAAGCAAGAAAAATGCACGACTCATCGGTGAAAAATATAATACCAAATGGCATACGGATTGGGATGCATTTATATCGAATCCTGATCTCGACTCTGTCTCCATTTGTACACCAAACGGGACACATCTGGATTATGGACGGAAAGCGGCGGAAGCAAAAAAACATGTTATTCTGGAAAAGCCCATAGAAATAACCTTAGAACGCGCAAAAGAATTAATCACCGTATGCAAAAAGAATGAAATTCAATTATCGGTTATTTACCAGACGCGGTTTGTCGACAATATGCACAAATTGAAACAACAGCTTGATAATATGAAACTTGGTAAAATATTCATGGCTGATGCTTATATCAAATGGTTTCGGTCACAGGAATACTATGACAGCGGCGCCTGGCGCGGGACTTTTAAATTAGATGGCGGCGGCGTTCTTATTAACCAGGCTATCCACACTATTGATTTACTGCAATGGCTCATGGGCGACGTTGATACTATTTTCGGACAAATAGGCACCTTTACCCATAAGAGGTTAGAAGGCGAAGATAATGCTGTAGCAACGCTTCGTTTTAAAAAAGGAGCTATCGGTGTGATTGAAGCGTCCACCTCTATTCAACCTTCCCAGGCAAGACGCATTGAGATTCACGGCGAAAAAGGAAGCGCAATCATTGATGATAATGATATAAAATTTTCCGTAGAGGGTGATATTTCTTCTAAGGATCAAATGGATGATGAAAGAAATGCTCCATCATCCGGTTCTTCAAGTCCGTTGGGCGGTTTCTCTATTGAACCACACAAAAAACAATTTGAAGCCATCGTGAATGCTATCAATAATAATACAACCCCACCCGTCTCGGGTGAAGAAAGTATGAAATCTCTATCTATTGTTCTCGCGCTTTATGAGTCGTCCAGAACAAACACTGTGGTAAATTTAGACAACTTTATAAAAAGGCCTGATTAATAACCAAAAATTTCTTCCAGGCTTAAATATTTTACGTCACCGAATTTTTTAAGGGTACGTTTATCGAGTTTCTTAATATCACCTAAAACCAGGATTGTATAGTTATTACCTTTA
>JAUVIB010000119.1 GCA_030592985.1 Calditrichaceae bacterium
AATTAGATATGCAGACACGTTTGCTGCGTGTTGTGCAAGAGAAAAAAATTGAGCGTTTAGGGTCTAAAAACTCCGTTGACCTGAACGTCAGGATCATTGCTGCTACGAATGAAAATATAAGTAAAAAAGTTGAATCAGGAGCTTTCCGTTTAGACCTTTTTCATCGTCTCGCTGTTATACCAATTGAAATGCCGCCTTTACAGGAACATAAAGAGGATATTTTACCATTAATGAACCATTTTATAGAAAAATACTCAGAGCAGTATAAAAAAGATGTGACGGGTATTGATGCCGATGCTTTTAAAAAATTGGAAGACTATAATTATCCCGGTAATGTACGTGAACTGGGAAATATTATTGAAAAAGCGGTTATCTTTTGTGAGACCACTGTGGTAATGAAGGATGATATCCATATTCCGGAAAGTAATGCCGGTAATCTCCTGAATATGTCTAATAACACTTCATTGCCTGAATTTGAGAAACAGATGATTGTTAATGCTTTAAGAAAACATGGCGGGTTATTAATTAAGGTCGCGCAAACACTGGGAATTACTTATAAAACACTGCAATACAGGCTAAAAAAATATAAAATAGATAAAAATTTGTATAAAATTTGAGAATAAAATAATTCATAAGATATTAGATTGTTACTCAGTTAACACTTACAGATTATAGTGATAGATTATTTCATACTTCATGAAGAAGTAGAATTTTTATCATTTCTGATTATAATTGATTTAAAATCTTTCCAGAAAACATACCCTATTACTATTCCGGCGCTAATTCCGATAAGGTCAAAAAAGTAAGGAAGCTGGGAACCGTTAAACAATTGAATGAGTTTGCAGTAAAAAATCAGAAAGATAACAATTGATATTTTTACTAAGCTGCCTGATAAATATTTTGGTATTTTCAACTCAGCTTCTTTGAGCATCATTCCGGCAGGGAAGAAAAGCGTAAAATTCTTAATAGACATTTTAAATAGTGTTATAACTTTAGGACCGGGCAGATAGGAAGTCACATTAAAAATAAAAAAGTAAAGTTTTGTTTTGATGATTTCCTGAGAGACCTCAAAGTTAAAAGGATAGGCGTATTTATAGGAGAGAAAAATTATATAGTTAATAAGAATAAAATAATAAATATTTTTATTTTCTGAATAAGAATGCCAGCTGTCTGCGGCTTGATTGTCTCGATATAACTCTTTATGGAAATACTGGTAGGAGATTGTGCCATAAACTACTCCGAGCCAGCCAACTATGATATCGGCTATGGATGAATTTTGTGTAATAATAAATAATTGTAAAATCTCAATAAAAACAACAATTGAGAATCCTGAAATCAGAGAAATAGCAGTCTGTTTAAAATAACTCTGAGTATTATTTGTTTTTCTGATATAACGGGAAAAAATATAACCCGCTGTTCCCCAAATAAATATTAAATTAAAAAGACTTCGTGGGTACTCAACTGTTAAATTCTGTAATGATTGCAAAGTGGTTACATTTTTTAAAATATGAGATGGATTCAGGGTGATATCATAAGGAATCATGCCGGCCAATATCAAGAATAGAATATATAAAATAAGAATCAGGCGATCGGGATCCACAACTAAAAACTTGATTGTTTCTTGCAGTTGTTTCCGTAAGTCAAAATGGATTAATAAATAACCGCTAATAACACCGATTATCGTTCCGAATGTATTCATTAGTATATCACTGATGGCCGGATTTCTATCGATAGTAAATATTTGTATGGTTTCAACGAGAGTGCTGAGAAGAAACCCATATAAAGTGATTTTAATAAAAATCCATGCAGTCTTTTTAATTGGCAGTCGGTGCACAATACTATTAAAAAGAAAAAAACCAAAAGGAATGAAAAAAATAATATTTGCAATAATGTCATATTTATATGATTTTTCTAAAAAATAAGGATTGTGAAGCGTGCTTATGATAGAAGTGGTATGATCTCTTATTATCTGATTAGAGATTGTAAAACTAAAGGGTAGTGTTGTGCCATAAACGATAAAGATAGTATAAAGCCAAAACAGAAAGTACCATTTATTCTCAATTTTTAGTCGCATTCGTATCTCGTTTAGAATTGTTTCCAAGGTTGATGATTCTATCAGGACCGGAGAGCTGTTTAATCCGTTTTTCCACCTTTTTATAAATGCTGATCCATCGCTGAGGATCGTTTTCGTAATCTATTTTATAGGTATAAAACTCTTCAGATGTAATATTATGGTTTTTAAATATATGTTTTATTAATGATAATTTTTCGGCGTGACTAATTTTTAATTGTTCCGTAATCATTAGTTCCGCCAGAATATCAACAAACTGCTCTTCACTTAAGAGGCTATCGGTATTCGATATCGAACAATTTGAGATAATCAGCGTTAAAGTAAAAAATGAAAGCAGGATCGGATATGTGAGTTTGAAATTCCATTGTGAAATAATACGATTGTAAAAATTTAATAATTGATTCATAGGATACTTATTTCTATATAAAGCAATATAGAACATAACTTCGTTAGTTAATTAATATAATAGAATTAATGCCGTCCCCTTAGAAAAGGGGACTACAGGGGTTGTTTTCTTTCCATTATTCATCAATATTGTATTATTTAAGACAACCCCCTAACCCCCTTTTTTAAGGGGGGACTTATTTTTTAAAATTATGTAAAATAGATAGAAGAATAGTAAAACATTGAAATTCCTATATAAATATATAGTTTTGATTTATCTGGAAAAAATCAGGTCGTTCAATAAATGCTGTATGAACAATTTAATGTAAAAAAAAATACAAATGAAACCAATTTTTTGTGTAAATTCTTGATTGTACAAATAGTAATCCGTATTTTTAAAAAATGCGTTAATATTAGAGGAATTAGATGCAATTACATCTTGTTTATAAAAAAGTAATTATTTTAATATTTTTGATGGCTTCCTTGTCGTCAGCTCAGTACTTTGGGAAAAATAAGGTACAATATCGGGATTTCAATTGGCATTTTATTCAATCTGAACATTTTGATATTTACTTTTATCAGGGGAGTTATAAACTCGCTACTTTTGTTGCCAGGGAAGCAGAAAGAGATTATAAGTTGTTGTCAAAAGATTTTGATTATGAAATAAAAAAGCGAATATCTATTATTCTATATAAATCTCATAATGATTGGCAAGAAACAAATGTCGTCGATGTTTATTTGTCGGAGGGGATAGGGGGTGTTACAGAATTGTTCAAAAATCGAGTCGTGATTCCTTTTGAAGGTTCCTATGCACAACTAAGACATGTATTACATCATGAATTAGTTCACGCCGTAATGAATGATATGCTCTATGGAGGGTCTATACAGTCCCTTGTTTCCGGTCAGGTTTCTCCGGTTCCTTTATGGTTTGCTGAGGGACTTGCCGAGTATTTTTCTGTAGGTTGGGATATTAAAGCTGAGATGTTTGTCAGAGATGCTACGATTAACAATATGCTTCCGCCAATTGAATATTTAAATTATTACCTGGCTTATCAGGGCGGAATGAGCGTTTTTCGATATATTTCACAGAAATACGGCAGGGAAAAAATTACAGAAATTATTCATAAGATGAACGGCGCTTTTCGTACAGAGGGTGCTTTTAAGGCAGCTCTGGGCATCGATTTAAAGGAGCTTTCGGAAGATTGGCAAAAACAGATGCGTAAGGATTATTGGCCTTCTATCAATTCGTATGATGAAACATCAGAAATTGCCAGAGCATTAACCGATCACAAAGAAGAGAAAAATTATTTGAATATTGCTCCGGCTATTTCACCGACCGGGGATAAACTGATTTTTTTGTCCAATATGGATGGTAATATTTCTATCTATTTGATGGATATCATCGAAGAGAAAATTCGAAGAAAATTGATTGAAGGTGAATCCAATGTGGATTTTGAAGAATTACATTGGTTAAGCCCGGGTATGAGCTGGTCACCTGACGGAAATAATGTTACATTTTCCGCAAAAGCAGGAGACCGTGATGCACTCTATATTTATGATGTAGTTCAGGATAAAGTAAAACAGTATAAATTTGATCTTGATGGGGTTTTTTCTGCTTCCTGGTCACCCAAAGGAGATGAAATCGTTTTTACCGGCTTGAAGAATGAAGCGAGTGATTTATATATCTTTGATGTGGAATCCCACGAGATTAAAAACATTACCAATGATATTTTTACGGATAAGAATCCCGAATGGTCTGCAAATGGTGAGAAAATTGTATTCGTATCCGATCGTACATTTTATGTTGATACGGTGAAAGTTCCCGAGAACTTAAAAATGTCCGAGTATGATTTTATGAAAACAGATATTTATGTAGTAAGTCGTGATGGCAGCAATATGCAGCGAATAACAGATACGGATGCCAATGAGGATGATCCCATATTCTCTCCAGATGGAGCAAAACTAATGTATGTCAGTGACCGCACAGGGATTTATAATATTTATATACATAATTTTAAAGATAGTATATCCTATCCTGTTACAAATCTAATTTCAGGGGCTTTTCAACTGTCGATTGATAAAAAGGGAGAGACAATGGTTTTTGCATCTTTCTCTGAAGGTGGATGGGATATTTATAAATTAGAAAATCCTTTCGATTTGAAAGAGGTTATAGTCGATTCAACCAAATATATAACGCATCCCGATGAAGATCCAATAAGCGGATTAACCATTGCTGAAGAAGATACATTACAGGAAATAGAAAAAACAGTTGATAATGTAAAAAAAGTAAAGAATTACGAAAGTTATGTCTTTACAAATATGGGACAATCAAGTAAACCTCAACCGAAAAAGACAGAACTTGAGGAGGAAGAATATAAATTTGATGATGATAACTATAAAGTACGCAGATATCGTGTGAAATTTTCACCGGATATTATTAATGGCGCTGCAGAGATTAATACCCTATGGGGATTTCAGGCATATACACAATTGATGTTCAGTGATGTGCTTGGGAACCATAAAATTCTTCTCGGAACCAATTTGGTATTTGATCTTCGTAATAGTCAGATTAGCGCTCAATATTGGTATTTGCCAAAAAGAATAAACTGGGGACTTGGGTTGTTTAACTATTCAAATACCTACTATTCAAGTGTATTTGGATTGCAACGTTTTAGGAATTACGGAATAAGCGGTACGGCCTCCTATCCCTTTGATAAATTCACTCGCCTTAATATGTCCGTTATTTGGTTAAATGCGGATTTGGAATTTTTACAGATAAACAAAATGATGGAAAAGTTAAATAGTGTTATTCCGACTATACAATATGTTTATGATAAATCCGAATGGGGTATATTTTCACCTCTAAAGGGATTTCGGGGCCTTGTAAGTGTTAAAACAAGTCCGAAATATACCAGAGAAAGCCTGGAGTTTACTACCGTAAAAGTTGATTTAAGAAATTATTTTCAGATATATGAGTCCTACTCATTTGCAGCACGTTTAGCTGCAGGAGCCAGCAGAGGCGCCGATCCCCAGAATTTTTATCTTGGTGGAGTTCCAAACTGGCTTAATGGAAAATATATAGTCAATAGAGATGTCGTAACGGCATCAATAAAAGATGTATATTTCGCTGAATTTGTTATGCCTTTAAGGGGGGCTTACTATTATCAGCAAGTTGGAAATAATTATGTTCTGACAAATTTAGAATTTCGTTTTCCTTTTATTCCCTATATGCAATTAGGACTCCCACCTATTGTTTTGGGTAATATCCAGGGAGTACTTTTCTCAGATATCGGTATGGCCTGGAAAACGGATGAAAATATAGACTTTTTTGGTTTGGATGGCAATGTTACCAATAAGAAAAACTTAATCACCTCTTTTGGGACAGGACTAAGAACTTATTTTATCTTTCTCATGAAATGGGATGTGGCCTGGCGTTATGATTATTCCGGATTTAGTAAACCGATATACTATTGGTCTCTTGGAATAGATTTTTAATTTTTCTCATTGGAGGATTGTTTAAAATCCTGAAGTATGATAATATCTCTTAATGTTTTCGGAATTCAAATACAGAAAAAATAGAAATTAAAACGAGAAGAGCGCCAAAGACGAAATTCCAATCCTGATATTCGCTGAATATGTAGATCGCAAAAATTGTTGAAAGAACCGGTTCTGCCAGTAAAGAAAAATTTATTTTATATATCTCAATTTTTCTTGATGCCCAATTTAAAATGGTGTGACCCATTAAATTGGGGCCTAAGGTCAATAAAATTAAGAACATCCAGCTTGATTTACCGATGTCGAAAAAATTCAAATTATTGATCACTGCAGCCGTACCTAACATAATTGCGGATATTCCATAAATGATAAATACATATGAGAATATTTCTATCTTTTTACCGATTTTGCGGGCAATAAGCAGGTAAATGGCAAAGCTCAATCCGGAAACAATAGCCAGCATGTCACCGGTAAATGAATTAATCTCCGATAAAAAATTTTCTGAAACAATAATATACATTCCGCTAATGCCAAAAATCAATCCTAAGATAGTATATTTATTGCCAGTCTCTTTTAGAAAAATAATGGATAATATCCAGCCAAAAAGGGGGTGGGTGCTTTCCAGAAAAATGGAGTGACCGATGCTAGTGGATTGCAGAGAGGCAATCCAAGTGTAAAAATGGAGAGCCAGAAAAAAACCTGAAAGTAGCAGCAATTTCCAATTATTTTCTATAAATTTCAGAGTAATTTTTTTTCTGTATATTACACTTGGAAATAATATAAGTGCACTGAAGAAGAGACGGTAAAAGGCGATAAGAAGAGGATGGACGTCGCCTACCCAGCGAATAATGATAGCGCTCCATGACAGTACAAGAATGGCAATAATCAGAATATAATACATAATCCCTTATTTCTTATATATAAATGCTGTTTCGTACAATACATTTGTTTTTCCATCATTCAAAGCAAATTTACGTGGTCCGTAGATAGAGGCAGCTCCGTATTCACCTTGTTTGTTGATAGCATAAAATGTAAGATTGAAATTTGGTTTACCATTATCCTTTTTCAGTGAAGGGATTTTTGCGTGCTGAACAATCCGTTTGCAGGTTTTTAAACAAGCATCTTCGGGTGATAATCCATCACGCATAAATTCCACTGTTAAGAAGCAGGAAAGGTTTTTTAAATTTTCCTCACCACGTCCCGTGGAGCCGCATGCACCCACTTCATTATCTATATATAAGCCTGCGCCGATTATCGGGGAATCTCCTACGCGTCCCGGGATTTTAAAAGCAAGCCCACTGGTGGTAGTAACTCCGGAAATATTTCCATACGTATCAAGACCTAAGCACGTGATAGTACCGGTAATGTTAAAATATTGCTCATAAGTTTCTTTTGCCTGTTCTTCGGGGAACCAGTCATCGTTTTTTGATAAAGATTCTTTCCAATTTAACCATATTTTTCTCGCTTTGTCAGTCAATAGCTCTTCTTCTTTAAAACCGTGGGTCTTAGCGAAATGTAAAGCGCCGTCACCGACAATGAGAACATGATCCGTTCGTTCCATGACAAGACGAGCCACTTTGGAAGGATTTTTTATGTTGCGAATGGAGGCAACAGCGCCCGCATTATGCGTAGGACCGTGCATACAGCAGGAATCCAATTCCACAATACCGAGTTCATTAGGCAATCCGCCATAGCCGACAGAATGGTCATTGGGATCGTTTTCAATGATATTGACGCCGGCAATCACACCATCTAAGGCATCTTTCTTTTGTTGTATTATTTCCATGGCTTTTTGAGTAGCCCTCAATCCATTAGCCGAAGAAATTGCAATTGGATCGCCTACGGATATTGCTGACAGATTAGAAGGATTGAATGCCGGAAGAACTGCTGCTGAGCCTAAAATGGCGCTTTTCTTGAAAAAATCTCTTCTTTTCATGTTTTTGTCCTCCGCAAATGGTAAAGTTTATTATAAATATGTCGATAATGAAAAATAGTTAATGATTAATCAAAATACAATTATAAACCGAAGAAAAATCAATTTGCAATATTTTTTATTTTTAACTGGCTGAATAATTTATTACATTTTGCTTTTAATCATTACATATTACCAGAAAATTATACAGTTTTACAAGCTATAGAAGAAATATTTAATATTCATTTTAATTGGAGGTTTCTATGAAATATTTAAAATTATTGCCAATTCTTTTAATCTTGTTTACTTTGTTTCAATGTGAGGAATCATTGACAAACAGCTCAAAAACAACTTATTCTATTACCGGAGTCAGTTTTACCGATGAAATTGATCAGAATGGGAATGGTTATGCTGCATCTATAAAATTTACTTTTGATAT
>JAUVIB010000137.1 GCA_030592985.1 Calditrichaceae bacterium
GTTTTTCAAATATAAATTATAAAAACTTAAAACTTGTTATTGGTTTTTCTTTTAACCTGTTTGAAAATAATAAATTATAGGAAACCTTTTTTCACAGGCATAAAGTAGTAGGATAGATTTGCAAGGAAAAAGTGGGAGAATAACCATTTAAGAGTTCTCTACCTAATCTTCCAGCGGGAACCAATTAGTCATAAACTAAGGTAGTGTCAAAAGTTCAATGAAAAGTTATGAAAACTGCAGAAGTAACTGACGCCAATATCCAACACTCAAATCCAATGTCCAAGGAAAGAAATGAATTTGCAAGAACATTTGATTGATTATGCCGTCCGGCTCATCATACTTTCTGAAGCTTTTCCTGATACGAAAGCTGGCATTTAAGCTGAATCTCCTTTTGCAGGAGACCGATGAACTGGCTGCCATCCTATTTACGAGTATCAAAATGAATAGAGAGAAGAAAGGAAAATAGTTTGTCTTACCCTTGCAAATTGGATTTGAGTGTTGGATATTGAAAAAGGGGAGAATACTAATTTTGTCATAATCCCCTAATGAATAGAATGTTTAAGAATTAAAAACTTTGGCTATTATCTAAACTAAGGAGTTGTCATGAAAAAATTAACTTCATTCCTTTTTATCTTTCTGGTTATCATCATCACTATTTCTTCGATTGTTGCTCAAACAAATTCAAAATTTATTAAAGTTGGTCCTCAGCCTGACGGAAGTTATCTTACTCCCAGCAATCAACTTTTAAGACCGGCCGGGTTCCAGGTTTATCTGCCGGGACGCCCGATGGATGTAGTATTACATCCGAATCAACAATTATTATTTGTTAAGAATTTAAAATCTTTAGACCTGATCCTTATACGGGATAGAGTGGTTATGCAGACTCTTTTTTACCCACGGGATGATGCCTCATTCACCGGAATTATAATCAATAAAGAAGGTAATAAAATTTATGTAAGCAGCGGTAAAAACAAAATTCACATTGCCAAGTTGGATAGAAACAGGGTACTGACCTGGGATCGACCGATTACTTTACCTAATCCTGAAATTGGCGGGCAGCCCATTGGCGGAGGAATGCAATTTAATGAAAAAGAAACACACCTCTATGTAACATTAAGCCGTAATAATACGCTTGCTGAAATAAACCTGAGTGATACTACTTTCACAGAAATTCCGGTTGGCGTAGCCCCATACAGTGTTTTATTAGCTTCACCAACCAAAGCGTATGTCACGAATTGGGGAGGGAGAAAACCAAAACCCGGTGAATCCTCTTACCCCTCATCCGGAACACCCACCTTGGTCGATCCTAAAACCGGCATCGCCAATAGTGGAACGATATCGATAATCAACCTGACTACGAAAAAAGAAGTAAAACAGATTGAGGTGGGACTTCATCCAAGCGGAATGGCTTTAAATAAATATAAAACAATGCTTTATGTAGCTTGTGCCAATAGCGATATTATTTCGGTAATTGATACGAAATCAGATAAAGTTATTGAAGAAATTTCTGTCCATTTTAATAAATCAATTCCTTTCGGCAGCGCACCTAACGCACTTACTCTCTCTCCTGACGGCAAATTTCTTTATGTTGCTAACGGGACAGATAATGCCATCGGTGTTATAAAAGTCGGCAAAAAACACCAAATTTCCGGTTACATTCCCACCGGCTGGTATCCCGGAGCTGTTATCAGTGACAAAAGCGGTCAATTCTTATTTGTAGCAAATGTTAAAGGTGTCGGTTCCCGTAACCAACGAATCACCAATAAGGGATATCGAACCAGAGACGTTCTCGGTTCGGTTTCAATAATTCCAACTCCTAACATGAAGCAGCTCAATGTCATGACAAAAACAGTTGATTCCAACAACAATCTATTTGAAAATAATAAAAAAAATGACCAACAGTTAAAAAAGATCGTTGCGGTTCCTGTAACACCAAAACAGAAATCTCATTTTAAACACGTAGTTTATATCATCAAAGAAAATCGCACATACGATCAGGTTTTCGGTGATATGCCGCAAGGTGACGGCGACACATCACTGGTTTTATTTGGCAGAGATGTAACGCCTAATCATCATGCCCTTGCTGAAAAATTCGTTCTATTGGATAATTACTACTGCAGCGGTATTTTGAGTGCGGATGGCCATCAATGGACAAATGAAGCTTATGTAACAGATTATATTGAGAAATTCTTTGGTGATTTTAACCGCAGCTATCCTTATGATGGTGATGACCCTTTGGCCTATGCCAGTTCGGGGTTTATCTGGGATAATGTTTTACGGCATGGACTAACCTTCCGTAATTATGGAGAATTTATCAGGCCGGAGATTGATCCTCCTTCCGCAACTTTTATGGATATGTATAATGACTTTCTCAAAGGTGAAAATAAAATAAAAATAAGGGCTCATGCCAATCTCGAACAATTAACACCCTACACTTGTCCCACATTTATCGGATTTCCCAATACCGTTTCAGACGTGTATCGTGCCGCAGAATTTATCAAAGAGTTTAAAGAATTTGAAAAAAATGACAATTTTCCAAATTTTATTATTATGTTATTGCCCAACGACCACACATCAGGAACACGGCCTGGTTCTCCTACTGTTCAGAGTGCTGTTGCCGATAATGATCTCGCTTTAGGGAGAATTGTAGAAACCATTTCACACAGTAAATATTGGAAAGAGACGTGTATTTTGGTTACGGAGGATGATCCGCAGGATGGTTTTGACCATATTGACAGCCATCGAACTGTCGGACTTGTTATCAGTCCATATACAAAAAGAGGAGCCGTTGTTTCTACCTATTATACTCAAATTAACATGGTTAGAACTATTGAAAACATTTTAGGCATCCCTCCTATGAATCAATTTGACCTCGCTGCAGAAGGAATGACCGATTGTTTTACAGATAATGCGGATTTTACTCCTTACACGGCGTTACCTAATAATATCCCCCTAACTGATATTAATCCACAATTAGGAAGTTTGGATGGTAAAGCGCGTTACTGGGCGGAAAAATCTATGGAACAGGATTTGGATGATTTAGACAGAATAGAAGAAGGTACTTTTAACCGAATTATCTGGCATGCCGTTAAAGGATACGATATGCCCTACCCTGAAATGGTTGGAAAATAAAATAACAAAAAAAAGAAATATTTATTCTAATACTCCTATTATGATTTTTGTAATACAATAAAAAATTTTCTGAATTATGCAAAAAAACTCTGCTTATTGTAAACAAATGAGTTAGATGCATATTTTGTGAGATGCGAAAAGCAGGAAAAAGCTATAAAAATTTGGGTTTTTCTCGGAAAAATCGCTATGCGAAGAACCAATCATAGAATTATTATAGAATGAATTTTGAATATCGATTAACGATTTGAGAATTGCGAAGTTAAACTATTACCTAAAACGAACGGTTTTTTGCTGTTATCGCGCTGTTCCTGCCTTTGGTATGGAGAAGCGTGAGCGATCCGTCAGAGTCCGAGCGGCCGTGGTTTAGTACTCCGATGGGTTCTCCGTATCTAAGACAGGCGCGCGTAATGATGTGGTTTTATTTAACTTACACTAACAATCGCTCAATTCAGGTATTAGTAAGCACATAATAATATCTTAAATCAAAATTCGTTAATCGGTGTTCGATATTTTCAGAATAGCACTTTCTTTACTGTTTCCGTCTCTGCAACACCCATTTTCCAAAATTTCTTGTTGTAAATAAATGAGTTAGGTGCATATTTTTGTGGGGTGCGAAAAACAGGAAAAAGGAAATATTTATTCTAATACTCTTTTAAATTGGTAATGGTTGAAAGCGGAAAGATATATTTAATCTTATTGGTATTCCTATTTTAATAATGTCATTTTTATGGATTTAACAAAGCCACTCCTCTCACTGTTCAAAGGCCGGGCATTCATACGGATGATATAGACGCCGGAAGGACTTCTTACTCCTGAGCTGTTTTTACCATCCCAGACATAAAAATAGCGTCCGGGGCTAATATTTTGTATTGCAATTGACCTCACCTTTTTACCTATAATATTAAAAATATCTATCTCCATTCTGCTCTGAATCGGGATATCATATTTTATAGTCGTTGACGGATTAAAAGGATTCGGATAATTTTGATATAAATTATATGTTTGGGGAATAGGGGAACCGTTCTGTTCAATCATAGCTGTTTCTATATCATGGCTAACCGATACATTCGAAAATATGGCCATCGCACTCTCCTCCATGTTCCCAGAAGTAAGCGCCAAACCTACAGTAACCAATGAATCCATTTCAACTACCATGGAATCTAATTTGACACTCCATGATACACCGTCATAAGAGATATAGGACGAAAAAGTATTGCCAATTTTGACAAGCTTTAGCCATATAGGCGCATCGGCAGGGAAACCGGAATGATCATTAAATTGCAGCATACCTCCCGTTGTTAATCTTTTTAAAGTTCTTACTCCGGTTGCCCCGGAAATACCGGTGATATATAGTTTTGAATTATGTGAAATATTTTCCCGGATGGTTATTCCCACAAAGGAAGTTCTCTCTTTTAGCGTCCAGCTATCTAATTTTACTTTAATCTGGAAATCTTTATCAATTTCCTGAAAAGTATAAAAGAATTGGTCAGAGATAAAACCAAAACCTAAGCCTCCCGCTTGTATGATAAAGGTGCTATCCTGATAAAAAGCCTCACCCTTCGGTTCTGAATTTTTTACATTTACCGTATCCCATGGCTGTAGTATTTCCCCTTGTGGTTTAATTGACAAATTGTCGATATAGGCATTAAAATTACCAGAAGCAGAAGTATTGTCAAATGTCACTAAAATGGACTTGGTAACTTTACCCGCCAAACAGTAATCAATGGGAATTGTAATTTCCTGCCACTCTCCAATCGTTGCCGGTTCTGTGATCTTATTATTTTTTAACTTTCCAATACAAACGGCATTGCTAAATCTCTCTCCATCGGTAAATAACAGATCAATAGAAATATGCTTTCCCAGAGAGTCTTGTGGATTGATCCAATATTTTATCGCTGAAGATTTAAGGATGGGGATACGCGTATCAATTATTTTAAAATGGGCATATGAACTATCACCGTCCAAGGCCTTACCGGAAACTTTTAAGGCAAAATCACCGAAAAAAGCCATACCGTCATTAACCGCCTTACAAACAGGCGCATCTTCACCAGTCGCCGGTAATACATTTTTTATGTCATATAATGTATTATTCCAATCATTTTGCCTGTCTGTTGTTTCCCAGCCTGTTTCAAGGCTAAAATTAATAGTAGTATTTTGTCCATAATTATAATCAGCCTCAAGTTTATCTCCGGCGTCATTCTGAATGAGTGTTCCCGATTTTGAATAATTTGCAAATAAGGTGGCTTTCTCAATCCCGGAGCCAAATACATATTGCAGATTAATTTTATCTGTTATAACAATATTATGTAAATCGCATTGACCGCCATTAACGGTAATAACATTCATTTTATTATAGAGCTGCTGAATAGTAACTTTCCCACTGCCGTTAATCTTCGCCATTGAGCCGCTATGGTCTCCCCAGGCAAGGGAATTGAAAAAACTTGCTTTTCCTGAAAATTGAGATGTCGTTTTGATAGCCGCATCCATTGTCGTTCCTAATAAAACAAGCTGATTATTGATAAAATTAAGGCCTTTATCTCCCACACTTTCGATCACAATGGCTGAACTGGCAGCGTCTAATCCCGGGAGGAAGATATCACTATTGCATCCTCCGCCATCATCAACAAAGTACATACCTTTTAATGAAGCATATGCAAAATTTCCCAGATTATATTCTTTTTCACAATAGCCAAATTTAAAAGCTTCAAGATTCTGCTGTTGATAGTCTCTTAATGTTTCAAAAACCGGACCGTCAGGCTGCGGATATCCTGGATTTCTTAACCAGTAATGAGGGTTGAACTGTATATTCTCTACCCAGCCATCACCTGAATTATTGCTAATAAAAATTCCGGTATTTAAAGGGGAACCGCATAGGTAACTTACATAATGATTTCGACTATCATAGGAAGCGAGATCAGCGCCTTTATACGGATTCCCGAGGGCTACATCCTTTATCCAGCAGTCCGCTCCTTTCGTCTGAATAGTCCAGGGATAGGCATACATATGCTGGGTTGACTGTTCCGGATACCAGATAGTAATTCCACGCACACCGGCGCCGCTTTCCAAAGAGATAAAGGGCGTCTCATTTTCATCACCCTGTCCTTCATAAGCAAAAAGAACCGTACCATGTGAAGTTGTATGATGAGGAACATCCCAGATTCCGCGTAATTCAACACCTGTCGGAACATTTAGATGGGTTGATATTTTATATTTTCCGGCTGGCAGGTAAACAGTACCCCCTCCATTACTCCCGGCCGCATTAAGAGCATCCTGGATGGCTTGCGTATCATCAGTAGAACCGTCACCTGTTGCCCCATAATCATTAACTATAAAAAGGTCATTTGTCGCAGGTTTAGGTTCTTCAGGATATACATAGGAGGGAAGTGCTAATTTTTCACTATACAGTGGCTCCTGAGAGATAAGAATATCTCCTTTGCTATTATTTTCCATCATTGGCAGATCTCCGGGAAATTGGTTATCTATGATCTGTGCGTTATTCACCTCAATTCCCAGTTTAATATGAACCGCACTCTTCTCGAATACCGAACCGAGTACCGCTAGAGAGCCTTTGTTTAAATTGATCGCCGCTTTTCCATCTCCATAACCCCAATCTTTAAAAGTACAGTTTTGAAAAGTTAAACGCGACGACGACTGTCCTTCGCTATGAATAATCTCAGCCGGTTTTCCGCCGAATGTACACGTATTAAATTGCACAACCGATTCAAAACCTCCCCGGGCAAACACACAGTAAGGAGTGGCGCCGGCAGATGCCTCTATATTTGATCCGCTTATGGCATAACCGATGGAACTTACAGCATCAAGCTGAATACCCACCTGACCGTCTGATATATCTAAACCGTAAATAGCGCCATTGGGAGAACCATGTTCCGTATGTAAAATCTGAATCCCGATTTTATATGATTTAATCGATATATCATACATATATTCCCAATCCGAACGACCAATAGCAATTCCCGTTGCATTATTCTGCAGCCAGTTTCGGATGGCATCCACACCCGGTGAACCGTTTAAACCGGATTCACTCCAGTATTTTGGCTCAAAATGAACATTAAAAATCCGGCCTATATCCGTTGTATAATCCATCCAAATACCGGTTTTTAATGGCGTACCATAAACATTTTTTATATAATGAAGCTCATTCCATTCCGGTCCGATTTTAATAGCCTGATAGGGATTAACAAATGTTACATTAATAACTGATGTATTATCTCCTGTCGAAGTTTCCGGATTACATTTAATTGTCCACGGATATGGGATAGCGCTGACTGTCTGCTGAGGATACCAGATACTCAGATTTTTAATTCCGCTTCCTTTCTCCATAGAGATAAAAGGAGTTCCAGATTCATTCCCCAGACCACCATAAACATCGAACACAGTTCCCTGAACACCGTCACCATTCTCAGGATTAGACCATTCACCACGTAAAACAACTTTTTCCTTTAAGATAAGTGAACCATCAAACCGGTAGTTCCCCGCCGGAATGAAGATCACAGCGCCGCCTACTGAAGCGGCATTATCAATTGCTTTTTGAAAAATGTCGGTTACATCTTTTGACCCGTCTGCAGACGCATTA
>JAUVIB010000317.1 GCA_030592985.1 Calditrichaceae bacterium
CCACTATTTTTCACTTGACTATACACATAATTATACATATATTTTCTTATGGTATTTGAATGGGATGAAAAGAAAAGAAAATCAAACATAAGTAAACACGGTTTTGATTTTGTTGATGCGAAAAAAGTTTTTGAAGGCGCAACTTTTTCTATTGAAGATGATAGATTCGATTACTGTGAGAAAAGGTATATTACTCTTGGTATGTTGGAAGGAATAGTTGTCGTTATCGCCCATTTAGAAAAAGATGAATTAATTCATATAATTTCTATTAGAAAGGCCACAAAAAATGAGCAAAAAATATATTTCAAAGGATTCTCAAACTGATTGGGAACGAATTAAAAAGATGAAGGATGAAGAAATTGATTTATCTGATACTCCCGAAGTTTCAGAAGATATGTTTTCGAATGCAGTTCTTCGTTTAGGTGGAAGGAAAGTTCCCAAAGGAAAAGTAAGAATAAATATCCTACTTGATGCTGATATTGTTGCTTATTACAAAACGTTATCTGGTGGTAAAGGTTATCAAACTTTAATTAATGAAACGCTTAAACATAATATTTTTCAATACGACCTTGAAAATATCCTGCGCCAAGTTATTAGAGAAGAATTAAAGTATAGTACCAAACCAGCCCCTAACATGTTAAGGAATGGAATCGAGCGCAATAAGAACGAATCTTAATAGCCTAAACTTTTACATGCGCCTCGTTTTCTCCAAAGGGATTTTCAACATTCCGGTGTTGAGCAACCCCAGTGTCAGGCTATCTATTTGCATTTTGGATTTACATATCTGTTTTTGTTTATTGCCTGGAAGAAAGAATTTTTAAGCTAAAATAGATAGTTGGATTTGTTAAATGTCCATTATTGAATAATTATAGTTCTTTATTTGTACCAAAAATTATCAATTTATACTTTTTGAGCATACGTTTCTATTAGCCTCTTGATTTTCATCAACTAATTGCTTGTAGTTTTTTATAAATAGCTTCCAGTAAAACTTTTATTTTTGGCGGACCATTACTAAAAAAATGTGTTTTCACTCTATTCTGCAACATCCTGAGATGGAGCACAGAAGGTTTTTGCTTGTTTTTCGTTTCTTCACCACTAATTTATTTTGGAACTAAGCCTTCCTTAACAGCGATAGGATGCTTTCGCCCAAAGAATTACTTTAATCTCTCCCGCTCGCTCCAAGTCTAAACGGGGTGGAATTTTTTGTTTATTTCTGATTTTTTATTTCATCTTTGTGAGCAAATTCTTACTTTACGGTATGAATAAAAAGAAACTAATTACACGAAATGATTTTTTAAAGAAATTGAGCGTTATGCTCAGCGGTACTGCGATAATAGGTTTAATAATCAATTATGGAAAAACTTTAAGCCGTTTCTTCAACTTAAATAAAATAATTCCTGTGGATATCCGCCATATAAATAATCACTTCTACGAAAATACACACTTTTTTGTTAGTAAAAATAATAATAAAATTGAAGTATTATCTAAAAAATGCCCGCACCTTGGATGTTCCCTCCAATTGAACGGAGATAAAACGGCAATTATTTGTCCCTGTCATGGAAGCCGATTTAATTTAAAGGGAAAATTTGTGAGCGGGCCGGCTAAACAGGATATGAAGCGGTATAACTATAAAATGGATTCTGATACTATTATCAATATTGAAGTAGAGGGTTGATGGATATTACGATTTTATTTAAAAAAAATTTATGGACGCCGGGATGGGGAGAGATATCTTTAAGCGCCTTTATTATCGCCCTTATATCCGGGGTACTTCTCATCCCCTTTTTTGAACCATCGCCCGATCCGTTTAAAAGTATCAGCATTTTTATTAATTATTCCGCTCTAAATCATTTATTACATAGTCTGCATTCATATAGCGGCGACCTTTTTCTTATTGCCGGCTTTATGCATACTTTTGAATATATTTATAAAAAATCATACAATAATTATTCATTTAAGTCCTGGTTTTTTCTGATTCTTTTATCAGTTTTTTCTCTGTTAGCTGTATTCTCGGGATTTTTAAGCATAGGTAGTAAAGGGAGTTTTTCTGCCATTAGTATAGTCAGCGGTATTTTATACCGTTTGTCGGTATTAGGAACATTCGTCTCGGAATTTCTTTTTCCAAATGAGCGGTTATCCGTTATCTATATGCATCATATCGCAACTTTCACTATTCTATCGATTATTTTAATCTATGTTCACATTAAAAAATTAAGAGCTGAATCGTATGCTTTATATTACACCTTAACAATTCTTATAATATTCAGTATTGCATTCCCTGAAGGAATCGGATTTTCACCGGGGACTCCGCTTGAAGTTATAAAAGGTCCCTGGTATTTTATCGGTTTTCAGGAAATGTTGGGTTGGCTTCCTGTTTGGATAGCAGGCTTACTCTTTCCCTTTATAATTCTGATTTTCTTCAGCATACTTCCCCATATAAAGGAAAAAGGGAATGAAATATTATACGGATTCATGCTTTTTACCTTTTTTTATTTCGCTGAATCAATAATAGGATACTTTTTTAGAGGTGATGAATGGCAGTTTCTTTTCCGTTAAAATCCCGAATAGTAATTTTCTTTTCTCTGCTATCATTAATGACGATTACTTTTTTGACCATAAATGATCGTTCGCAGGAAACACGCCTGGCCGATCAATGCCTTTCTTGTCATGAAAATGAGAGTGATATGAGCGTCTCACATCCTAATAAAGATTTTGGCTGCGCTGTCTGCCATCTTGGTAACCCCTATGTTGCCGATAAAACTATCGCTCATAACGGAATGGTGCGTAATCCTTCTGACCTCCAATGGGCCGATCAAACCTGTGGTAAAGCAGGCTGTCATGGCGATTTGATACCCAAAGTTAGAAAATCAATCATGATGACTAATTCGGGAATAATAGCATCTACTTTGTATCAGTGGCATGAGCGGCTATCTCCGAATGATACGTTAATATCCTTTGACAATCTGCCGGACACCTCCCTGGCAACTTCTCATCTCCGCAAACTATGTGCCGGGTGTCATGTTAATAAAAAAGAGAAAGATTTTCCCGGTGAGATTGGAGAACGGGGCGGTGGCTGCAACGATTGTCATCTTGAAAAAGTAACGGATGAGAAAATTCACCCGGGATTTACAATAAAAATGGGTAATGCTGTTTGTGAAAAATGCCATAATCGCTCCGACCGGATCGGCCTGACCTATCAGGGGAAATTTGAATCAGAAGGATATGGAACACCCTATGAGCAGGGCAATACCAGCTCTATGGAACTGTCCGGTGACCGCTATTACTATCACATCACTGCTGATATTCATCATGACGCCGGTATGGTCTGCATTGACTGTCATATTGCTGAAGATGTGATGGGAGACGGCAGGCGCTATGCCCATCTTGAAGAGCAGGTTCAAATACATTGTAAAGATTGCCATCAGTTAAAAACCGCCAAACCGGATGAACAAAATATTATCTGGAAAATTATCCGCGTCAATAAAAACCTGAAGGTTTCCGATGATTCTCTTTTTGCCCGAGCCGAAAGTGGATTTTTCTATGCTAATGTATACAGAGAAAGTGGAAAACCGCTATTACGGAGGAAATTGGACGGAAAAGTTTTAACGATTCCGCCGTTGAACCCGGGGCAGTGTGAGGCCGATATTCATAGACGTATGGAATGCCAGGCTTGTCACAGCGCCTATATTCCGCAATGTTACGGCTGTCATGATGTTTATGACCCGACAAAAAAACAGATGGATAAGGTAAGTTATAAAGAAACATATGGCCATTGGCGTGAAGGACGTTCCTGGATACGTTATGAAACGCCCACGCTGGGTATTAGTAAAAATAAAGTTATGCCTTTTGCCCCCGGGTGTCAGGTTTTTTTAACCGAGTTAAATGACTCCTTAAAAATTAAACGACAGGAAACCTGGCTTACCATGGCGCCTTTCGATCCTCATTCAACCCGAAAAGAGACACCCTTGTGTATTGATTGTCATAGCAGGCCCAAACGTTTCGGTTTCGGCGAAGGAGTCATCAGGCAGGAAGGAAGAGTCTTTACAATGCAGCCGGTTTATGATTCTGAAAAATCCGGGTTGGGAGTGTATAATCTTGATATTATGATCAATCCACAAGGGATAATACCGCAAAAAATGTCCAGAATAGACGCGCGGCCTTTCAGCCTGTCTGAAATAAAAAATATATACCGTGCAAGTTATTGTATAACCTGCCATGATAAAATGAATGATAATATCTATAAAGAGTATGAACAGAGTGTTCAACAGTATAAAACGGATAAAACCTTACCATGTAACACGCTATAAGCAGGCGGAATTATTTTGAGATTTATTATTTATCTTTTACCATTTATTTTATTCAGACTATCCGCGGCTAATGATACTTGTAGCAGTTGCCATGAATCATTTAAAAGCAGCTGCAATTTACAATGTTCTGATTGCCATGTGTCTGCAAAAGCAGACTATATCCCTGTTTTGAATGAAGGCGTGCATCCGGCGATTATCAGGAATCCTTCAACTGAAAGGTGGTGGGATGAAAAATGTATCTCCTGCCATAAAAAACAGATCGAATCTTTTGAAAAAAGTTCTCATTACAGCACAAACGGTATAATCAATCAAACACGCTATTTATGGGGTAAGATTGATAACGTACAAACAAGGGACAATCCTGAAGAGTGGAAAAAGTTGGCTTATGAAGATGAAGCGCGGGGACACACCCCAGCTAAATTAG
>JAUVIB010000385.1 GCA_030592985.1 Calditrichaceae bacterium
CTTGTTGACATACCATAATCTGGATAACAGGAACTTAAAAATAGTGGGATTAGTAAAATAACTCCCAGTGAAATTGCAAACCGCTTTAATTGAATTTTTTTCATAATCTTTTACTCCTTTGGTTAATTTTTAGCAAGTTAATTATTTTTATAATTTTTTTAACATAGTATTTATAGTTTTTATTCCAATAAAATACAAAATTATTAATTTAAAGAGAAATCTGCCCAAATAGGAAGGTGATCACTGGCATTTGATTCTTCATAAACACCACTGTCTATTACGTTCATACCCCGTACGAAAATATGATCCATTTTTAAATGAATTAAGCCTAAAGGACCCATTTTTGTTGTATATGGAATGTTTTTTGTTGCCTGGTATAAGTTTTTCCTTTTAAATAAATGATCAATTCTTTTTGTTGTTGTGGGCAGCATGGTGTTAAAATCACCACCGACTATAACATGTTCAATACTATCCGGAATACTTTGAATAACCGCATTAACCTGAGCATCGCGTTCTTCAATATTCATTACCGGAACTTCCGTATGGATAGAATATACTCTAATATTGGTATTCCCAACTAATAAATCTGCAGCGCTGGCGATTCTTTGCTGCTGGTTAATTGGGTTTTTATGAGGAAGAATAAGTTTAAAATCATTACGTATAGGCCATTTTGACAAAATTGCATTACCAAAATCTTTATTATGGTTTTGTAGACAAGCCGGAAAATAAAGATAATTTAGTTTTAAATTTTTTGCCAGAAATATTACGTCGGATTCATCCATTTCCTGTAATAAAAGAATATCAGAATTACTTAAATCTGTATTTGAAATAAGTTCTTCAAGAGCCATATTTGTATTTTCAGAAAATTTAATATTAAATGAAACCACTTTCAGTTTATTGGATTCCTCCGCAGAAAAATCAGAATAAACCCCGGAAAATTTCGGATAGTTTGGGTCCGTATAGTTCTTAATATTTCCACAGGAAATTAAAAAGAGAAGCCCGGTAAAAGCTATAAATAAAAATCGATATTTTTTCATATTATAATTAATACTTTAAAAATATAATGGCAATAAATTGTCTATCAAAAAAATGTAATTAATAAATTCAGTATTAGCAAATTTTTCACATTTCTTTTGGTTAATAATAAATCTAATAATGTTTCTACTCGTAGAATGAAATATAGTTCCATGTACCCAATTTTTTTTTATGAGTTTTTAAGTAATGTTTGAACGAAAAGTGAGGAAAATGTCATTTCGAGCGGAGTCGAGAAATCTATAAATTATTGTAAATGTTAAAGTTAAGATTTCTCCCTATGGTCGAAATGACGAAAAATGTGACTTTTCGTTCAGACACTAAGTAAATTCATGGTGTTAATGGATACTTGCTTACCCAAGCCTTAATAAATATTGTCCGCCGGGAAAATTAACATAATCATTCATAGATTTGCCAAGAGAGCTGTCTTTTATTACCTTACACTTATAAGTTTTAAAACCTTGTCGTTCTTCAAATAAGTTACTCTTTAACAGAGTTTATCTATGGTATAAAATGGTGATTCTTGCTATAGATCAGGAAAATTAACATGATTTTCATAGATTTTCCAGGAGACTTGCTATGAAATATGTTTTAGTTAAGTTAGGGAAACAATGATACGTATAAATAATATTATTATATTGATGTTCCTTTCTATCAGTATATTTTTCCGGGTGAGTTTTTCTCAGGAAAACGGTGAGTTATTAGTGGATACCGGATTTGATTGGGGATTGAAAGTGTTGGACCCGTCCAGCGGACAGCTACAGGGTTCCATTATCTGGCAGGATATTGATATTGCTCCTTTCTGGGAATTGGGACAATGGAGCAGCCATAGCTCCGCGATTGATATCTTCGGAGATACACTGGATTTGGGTATGGTTATCTGGGCTGACAGCAATAAAATTCTCAAAATGGGGACACGTCAGTCCGAAGGATACGATCTCTATCTTGGTGTGAATTCAGAGAATGAATTTGGCGGCGTCTACCGTACTTCAGTTCAGCCATGGCCGCACCTTTTGGTTCAGCAGCGTATTAGTCCGCCGGAAAATATTGGGCCTGGGTGCGAACCGCTGTTACAATTATCCGAGCTTCTATTTCAGGTTGACGCCTGTTTGGATACAGTGAACATCATAAAAAAAGAGGGGTATTATTCCGGTATTCATGCTGCACAATTTCTTATCTATTTCACCGTACAAAATTTAGGTTCCAATCCGAAGCTCTTTGGAAAATATGTTTGGTTAGGCGTGCAGGTATATGACGACCGTAATCAATCACCGCCCAAATATGTGGCTCATGATGACGGAACAAAAATGCTGATTTATTCCATTGCTTATGATGAGACCGCTGATTCAACGACACATTCCGGTAAATGGGTACATTTTAAGACCGATCTACTTCCCCATGCCAAATCTGCGGTAACCGAAGCCTGGAATAGGGGATATTTTTCTTATGAAGACGGAGGTTCAACGGTTACACCACCGTTGAATTTTGATGATTATAAAATAGGCGGTATGAATATGGGCTGGGAAGCTCCGGGTATGTTTTATGCAGCTTTTAAGGTTAGGAACCTAAGCCTTAGGATGTCATTAGCTACCGCAATAGAACAAAACTTAGAAACGAGGAAAACAAAAGATTTTCGGCTCTATAAAAATTATCCGAATCCTTTTAATCCGAAAACGGTGATTGGTTATCAGTTATCGGTAATAAGTAGTGTAGAATTGACGGTTTATAATTATCTTGGGCAGAGAGTGCAAACGCTCGTAAATGAGCAACAGCAGGCGGGTATGCACAGTGTAAGCTTTGACGGCAGCCGGTTTGCCAGCGGCGTATATTTTTACAAATTACAAGCCGGAGATTTATGCATCACCAAGAAAATGCTGCTGGTCAAATAGTGCAAAGATAAAAATTAACTTTTTAGAAAAATATATTAAAATATGGAGTTAAAATGGAAAAGAATAAGGTTAGCCGTAGAAAGTTTTTATCAATAACATCTAAAGCAGTTGCAGCAACAGCAATCTTACCAATTAATTCTGTAATTGCAAAGGGTACCAAAGGGAAAAAGTTGAAATTGGCCGTAGTTGGGACCGGCGGTCGCGGCTCGGGCACATGGGGAAGAGATGTTGTTAAGGGATATAGTGATTATGTAGACATTGTTGGTTTATGTGATGCAAATTATAAGCGTACATTGGTTGCAAAAAAAAGAATGGAGACAGATGCGCCAACCTATCATTCAAATGATTTTGATAAAATGATAAAGGAAACAAAACCGGATGCGGTTATTGTGACAACAACAGATTCTTTCCATGAAAAATACATTGTGCGAGCTATGGAGCTGGGTTGTGATGTATATGCGGAGAAACCCCTTGCTACAGAAGCTGATCAGTGTCAACGTATTCTTGATGCCGAAGCGAAAACAGGCCGGAAGGTTAATGTGACCTTTAATGTACGGTATCAAATCGAAGCGGACCCCATGAAAGAAATTATACAGTCAGGTGAGTTAGGGAAAATCATTTCCATAGATTTTCAAGAGTATCTTGATATCCATCATGGAGCCTCGTATTTTCGTCGCTGGCATGGAAAGATAAAATATTCCGGATCACTGTTGGTTCATAAAGCATCGCATCATTTCGATTTTGTTAATTGGCTTGTAGATGCAGAACCGGCAGAGGTCAAATCTATGGGACGTTTGGCTTATTATGGGAATAATAATTCATTTCGTGGCAGGAACTGCAGAACTTGTCCTCTTAAAAATCAATGTAAATTTTATTGGGACATGACAAAAAGTAAGAATGATATGGCTCTTTATGCTGCGTGTGAAGATGTGGACGGTTATCTGCGTGACGGTTGTGTGTGGGATAATGAAATTGAC
>JAUVIB010000445.1 GCA_030592985.1 Calditrichaceae bacterium
AAATCTAATCAGTTTGTGATTTGTGAAAATATACGAGTATAATCCCACATAAAACAAAAATCATTGTTGAGTATGCAACGAAATTTGGGATGCCCAATGTTAAGTTTAGTATATATCCAGCCATTATCCCAAGTGCAACACCAATTAACAATAGTCCAGTTTTAAAACTGCTTAGCTGATTTTTTGGTTTTGAATCAAAAAGTGAAGGGTCAATTCCCTTTTCAATCAAGGCAGATTTTTCTTTGTTTTTTATCTGTTTATCCCTATAGTCAAGGTAAAGAAACCAACCGACGAATACCATTCCAAAAATTGGTATCAAGTATATTATATTTTCTCCCATTTCTAACCTCCCATTTCTAAAAATTTTAATGTTTATTTATTAGACGCCATCATATATCAATCGGTATCATTTTGGAGAGAGTTTTTTTTATTTATTAAACCTAACTTTGTAATAAACGAATTGCTTTTATTACGATTAGGTTAAATTATACTTCTTTTATCAAGCAAAAAGACTATTAAAACCGGAAAAAAATAATTGAACAATATTCACTATATATTCAGGAGATATGAATAATAACAGTATTCGATTTACCCGTTTATTACTAAAAAAGTCCTTTAAGCTGATCTTTTACTTTGTCTTCTAATTTTGATTTTTCCTTATTGATGCGCTCTTCAACTTCTTTTTTCTTTTTATCCGCTTTGGCTTTCTCTTTATCAAGCATCACTTCGTATTTTTTGACCTCTTCCATCAATTTACCTTCATAATCTTTGACCATCTTAGTCAGCTCTGCCCGTTTTTTACCCACTTCTTTATCAATTTTCGCAGCGATATCTTTCTTGGTTTTCTCAATTTCCTTATTTACACTCTTTTTAAGGTTGGCTACTATGATTTTGTCAAGGTTTGATTTGATTGAAAACTTTAAATCATCCTTCTTTCCGGATATGTGGGCGGAAAAATTTAAAGATTTGATATCTTTAATGGCATCATGAATAAGTTGTGTAATTTTGTTCTTTGCTTTATTTGAAGAAAAGTCAAAAGAAATATTATCAGCTTTGAATTTTATTAATCCCTCAATTCTGTCGCCGGGTAAATCTATAGTGGTGGTCACACTACCGACGCCTTTCTGTAATTTGGAAGGGAAGATAGCGGATGTTGAAAGGTGCGTATTGGCAAGAGAGAAGCCGGCATAGCTTAGTTTTAATGTTTCGTGTGGCTGCTCTTCGAGATAATTCAATGATCCCTTTAAGGACGCCTTAATTCCGCCCTTAGGATTGCTGCCCTTAAAATCAAAATCAGTGGGTTTATTGATAAAGCGCTGGTCGGATACGATATTATCGATTTTACCCGCGATTTCTAACCCTTCATTAGTGGCGCCCGATAAATTCGTACGTTTAATCCAGAAATCAGGGCGGGCATTTTTATTATAAAAATAAATATCCTGTCCTTTAAACCGGGGCGGGTCTATTTTCTCCGGTTTATCGGATTTTAACTTTGAGGAGTATTCACGGGCTTTGCCAAAATAATAGAGATATTTAGTTACTTGTTCCGTAAGGCGTTGCCCGAATATGGCTTTGGCAATGTTTTTAACGCTTAAATCCGGAATTTTGGCCATGGCATAGGCTTTTTGATAATCTTCGGAGACCCAGTCATCAACAAGCATAAGCTTTTCATTGGCTGCTTTAATATCCGTCATAATACCATTTTTAGTGGAATCAACATCATTATATGATTTTTCAATGGTTGATTTAATTTCGTTAATAGTAGAGATAGTATTTTGCAGTTGGCTTACGCTTTTAATTTTATCAACCTGGATGGTTTTTATTTTTTGCTCAACGCTTTTGGCGTCTTTTTCAATTTCGATATCTTTAAGATGTTTATCCCAATAATTATATTTTTCGGTCAGCGCTGTTTTTAGTGAATCAATCTTTTTTATTGATTGAATATCTAAAATTTTTAAAATACTGTCTGTATTTACATTGCTTTTTAAATTCATCAGATTCATGGAAACATCGGAAGTCACCCTATCCGATACACTTTTAGCCGCTTCGGTAACAAAATTATCCTTATCCCCGGCTGCCTTCTGTTCTTCTTTGGGTAATGCGCCGTCTGTTTCACGGTCGCTGAAGGTCTTAAAGTCAGTAATGCGGAAATCTTCCACAATGATCTTTTTGGAGAGTAACGGCCAAAACTCCAGATCGAATTCACTTTTCCCCGTTTCAAACATATTTTTCATGGTATGCTGCGGATGAGTGACCTGTAACCGTGACCAGGAAACCATAGACTGTGTGAGTGAAATATTTAAATTATCAATATCTACTTTTGCTCCTACCGCTGAACTACCAAGGTCTTCAAGTTTTTTCTCTATCCATTTATCGGTAAGAAAAAAACTTAAGGCGATAAAAAGCCCGGTGATTACAGCGATACTAATGATGCCTTTCCAACGTATCATCTATTCTCCTAACCCTTTTAATTTTTCATAAATAGTATATAATTTGCTCGCTTTAACTGCTTTAACGATTTTTAATTTTTGAAATTTAGCCTGTAATGTATTACGATAGGCAAGTACAAAATACTTAATGGCAAAAAATAGAGGAATAAATAAAATAAGCGAGGTAAAAAAACTTCCAATTACAACTGTGTTGTTATAGCGGCTCAGAGCCACAACAGGAAAATTATAAAGCATCGTCCATAAACCATGCAGTGATTGGATATCCACCAGTAAATAGTAGCCAAGGCTATGAAATACAGGATCAAGCAGATAAGCAATACCACTGAAAATAGCCAGGCCGAATAGGGAAGAGGCTATATTTACCCGAAGAATTATTATCAGGATAATTGGAATCATATTATGCAGCGTCCAGAAAGGAGTTAAGCCGATAATCATTCCCATGGCAAAGCCGTAAGCAATTTGATTCGGCGATTCCTCTGAACTAAGTATTTTAATTATCTTGGCGATTAGATGAAGAGGCGTCATAAATTTTCTCCAAAAGTTGGTAAAAGTGTTTGGTTTGTATTATTCATAGGCAGAACTATTTAAAGTAGTTAAATTTTACTTAGAAATGCAAGAAAAATAAAGAAATATGCAGTTTTTTTATAAAAAAGATGTGCAGGGTATTAAAGTTCAGAGTTCAAGGTTGATAGGTTCATGGTTTAGGATGAAAAGGTTCAAGAGCTAACGGCTTGATTTTGTTAACAATATTTCTGTTAGGAGTTTAATTAGCAGTTATGACCATCTGTTTGGCAGTAGTTTTGGAATTAAATATAGTTATCCTTCGTGTTCTTA
>JAUVIB010000376.1 GCA_030592985.1 Calditrichaceae bacterium
AGGTGGTTCCCGCTGTAGCATGGCCAATAGGAGAGTTGGGTATTTAGGTCATGATGATAATCACCCTTCCATGGCGGCAATTTACCTTCATCTGCCGTCCAGACAGCTTGTAAACTAATTGGCGGAGCGCCTCGCCGGGCTGCAGAACCGAATTTATAGGTATCGAGATACCATTGCCGGGCGACTACCGGATTAGGTACGGAAATTCCCGCTTGTTTCCAGAAATCGGTCCACCATTCGGTGTGTGTTTTATATAAAGTAGAAAACCCTTTTGTTAAGGCCTCATCTGCGCGTTCTTTAGCCAGAGTTAAGGGGTGGTCGGTTTCATTGGTGGTTGCGATACTCCAGGCGCATTCCAGGCTGCCGTCATGATTATGTTTCCATTTAAGACTAACCGCAAAGCGAAAATCACCCCAACCCTGCTGCTCAAATGAGTGACCGTTTGTTCCTTTTATTTCTTTGGGAGGAGAATATTCTAAGCGTGTTAGACTATCCTTATTGAGTGAATTGAAATCTCCGGATTTTGCAGCGCCCCCGAACTTCGGTGCGTTTAATATAATTTGTGTACGTTTATTTGGGTTTTCGATTTTAAAAATTCCAACAGGTTTTTGTGCATGCTGAAATACGCTGACAATCGATCCATCACTTAAATAGACTCTGGCAACGGCTTTTTTTAGAACTAAGCGGCTTGAATCTACTTGCACTCCTTCGGGGAAATCGATTTGAATACGCCCGGCGGGAATTTTTGTCGGAGCCGCATTTTTTTTATAGGGTTCTTCATATAATTTATGTAGTAAATCGATGCGGCCTTCTTCAACCCAGCGGTGCATGGTTTTATAATTATAATCGGGTGATTGCCACTCTTTTACCGGACGCGCATCCCATAAGTCCGCCCGGTCTAAGGATAATTTTAAGGGCTGTCCATCACCCCAGACAAGAATCCCCATCATACCGTTTCCCAGGGGCAGGGCTTCATCCCAGCGCTGAACAGCCTGCTTAAATTTTAAGTCATAATCGCTAAACTTATCCGGGACATAATACGTTTCATCTTCTGCGGGAGATGAAGTAATGCCAAAAAATAGGATTATCATTGTGTAAAATATAAACAAACGCATTTACATACTCCTTGCATTAATTTTAGAGAGAATCGCTTCTATACTTTTTCATTAAACCATGCATTAACAACTAAAAGTTTTCGGGCATAATTACAGGAATTACTTTTCTTTTTTCTTTTCGATAGATTTTAAAATCACTATCCAATGTACAAATTGTGCTGTCGGCTATTTGCTCAGACATTCTCACTAAGCAAGCATCTGCGAGAGAGATGGGAATATTTTTATATTTAGTCAGTAAACTAATAATTATACCAATTTCGGTTTCAAGTTTAAAAGGTATTTGAATTAATTCTCTTTCTAATAATTTGACTGCATTTTGAACGCCACTATCTGTGTGCCTCAGAAGAAAACAAACCTCAGAAAATACAGATTCACACGTCAGGAAAGGAGGATTTAATTGAGAAAATTGTGTTATTGCCCAATTATGGTATTTATCTGTTTTATTTAAAAAAGCTACGATGGGGCCGGTATCGATAATTACTCTTTTTGCCCTCATTGGCCATATCCCGAAAGATACTTATTATTTGTAGAAAGATCGGATGATTCTGCCACACAACCGGCGAGATCTTTAGCGAGATCATAAAATGTACCTTGTTTTTCTAATTCATCCTTGTCGAAATATTCGAGTAACGCGTTTCTCACAATTTCTGATTTACTCAGACCTTTTCGTCTGGAATAAATTTTTAGTTTTTCTTTTATAACACCTGGTATTTTTAATGTTAATGTATCCATTAAACTCCCTTTGTATTACTTATTTGTCAATAAGGTAATACATTTCATGAAAAAGTCAACACAAATGTAAAGAAAAAAAATCTCTGACGGAATTGTTTTTTTGTATTTAAAAGGAAAAATTTAAAGGCACAACAAAGCGGGGCAGACAATACCGGTATGTTGAAAATCCCCTTTGGGAAAGCATTGGCTTTGTGTATCAGTTCTCTTGTGCTCTTGGCCTATGGCGTAACACTTCTATCCGTATAAATGGAAACCATCATTAATTAATTTGTTTACCCGTCTCAGACGTGGCGAAGCTATGTTCTAATTCATCTAAAATAGATATCCCTTCAACCGAATCTATAACTATTTTTTTCTCAGCAGGAAATTCTAAGAATAACTTTTCTTGCTTCAGGTTTAATTTGGAATAAAATTTTGATTCAATTAGTATTTTATCCTCAGTAAAAAAATCAATTTCCACCGTATTTTCAGATAAATAGTATAGTTTCTTTTTGTTGCGCAATTTTAGATAGACATAATTCTCAAAATAGCTGCCAAAATCTCTTCCGCCCATAAATAAGTATTTTATTCCTAAATCAGATGCATATATTTTTTTTGGCGATAATAATTTTTGATTTGTCTTTCCCCAACGCGGTAGTAAATGAATCAAATATGTTGACTCAAAATAATTTAAATAGCGTTTGGATGTATCCGGAGAAATGTTCAGGATTTTGCCGATTTTGTTAATGCTTAACTGCTTTCCGCTGCGTTCCATTAAGAGTGTGAAATAATCTCTAACTAATTGATGATTCTTTATTCCGTGAAAAGCTGTGATATCTTTTTGAATTATATCATCTACCAGGTTCATTAAATATTCTCGATTAGGATTAAGAACATTTTCAGGTAATCCACCAACTTTTATGTATTCAAGAAAGTATGATTTATAAAGTTGGTTATCTCGTTTTTTTATTTCTATTCCATTAAAATAAAGATATTCATCCAAATCCAAAGGTTCTATATCAATAGTTATTGCACGCCCGGTAAGACTTGCTTTTTTATCCCGAAGTAATGATGCGGACGAAGATGCCGCAAAAATTTTCACATTTTGATTATCATAAATATTTTTTAACTGTATTTGAAAATCATTTTTATAGGTTACTTCATCGAGAAATAAAAATACTTTTTCCTCAATTCTTAACTTATGTATTTTTCTAAATTCATTAATAATTTCAGAGATACTATTTTTGTTAAGCAGATAATCGTCGAGGCTAACATAAAGTAAACGATTTGCATCAGTATTATTATCTATTAGTTCTTTAATGAGTAATTTCATTAAAGTAGTTTTACCGACCCTGCGAAGCCCGGTTAGGATAATAATTTGTTTCCTTTCTAAATAACTTCGTAATTCGGATAAATATTTTTCACGAGGTATAATATCTTTTTTTGATACAGGGTTTTCCCACCAGGGATTATATTGATATAATAAATCTTTCATAGCTCAAATATATGACTTTATCGAATGATTGTCAATACATTTATTCGATACCATCATATAGGTATCAAAATGTAAGTAATATATCATTTATTGTTTTATCCACAATGATACAAGCAATTCACATTTTTGAGGGCTAAACAGGTTAAGCAAAATCTCAAGAAATATATTTGTATCCAGAAGATACATTATCGCCATTCCAAGGATTTATGTTGTAAATCTAAAGAATTGTACTTGTTCGCTAAATCTGACAAACCACCTTCCCAGGAAAAGGTAAAAGATTTATTCTCATTTATCGAAGTACTATATTTATTTATCAAGAAATCAATATAATCCATAACCTCGGGGACTAAACTTGGGGGGATTTTTTTATTTTTTTATATATCTGTTTTGTATCCATTTTAACCTCACTAACTATCTTTTGGTTGAATGATAATAGCAAAATACATTAATAATAAGAATCTTTAAAAAATATGGAAATCTGTTATGCAATAAAAATCAGCAACCCGGCCCGGTATAGCACGGGCATGAACATGGCTCAGTATATTGATGGTTAATGTATTATTTTTATACTTACAACATTTCTATGTCTTGTTTTGTTAGCTTTTGATTTTGCTATTTATCTTGGAGTTTACTTGTTTAAAAATCTCTTTTGCCATATTA
>JAUVIB010000054.1 GCA_030592985.1 Calditrichaceae bacterium
AAACCAGCATTTTTTTTTATTTTAAAAGAATTAAAAAACTTTGAAATATTTTTATCATATGAATCTTCTGATGGTAATGTTACCATGAGTGAGTATAACCTACTGCCGACAAGAAAAAATCGTCCCATAAATGTACCTTTTCCACCAGCAATTTCTGCTTTTATTTGTCGACCTGGATAATTATTTATTTCAATAACCTGCTCACTTAGAAGTTTTCCCTGAACATTTGAAATTGCTCCATCACGAGCATTGTCTAAAAATTCACTAATATTTATCTGGTTTATTATGTTGCTTGGATAATCTGAATAGGATACCAAATATGCAACATTTGATTTTTCATACATTGTCAAATTCATTTCTAGAATTCCAATTTCTGAATTCACTTTTTTAACATCAATTGATGGTTTTCCAGGCATTTCAATACTAAATTTTCCCTCTTTGGATTCAAATGTATACCACTTCTCCTTTGCACAACTAGTAATAACTAATAAAATCAAAAATGTACATATTTTAATTCTGTTCATAATTTCCTTTCATTTTAGTAGGGTATAACCATATACTATACCTACTATTTTCCATGTTATAAAAAAACTAATTATGAAATATTATGGATAGTAAAATTTCCGCATATTTTTCAATATTTGTTGTTAATATGTAAATATTTACACCTATTTACAAGCTATTATGAATACTAATTTAGTAGACCCAGTTTAAAGTAAATAATTTTTTCTAATATAGCAAGGTCAGCATGGCAACGGTTAATATATGAGGCGTTGGGCACTTAATAGCACCAAACTTTCAATTTACTACACTGTTTATTAATACTCATGGATTTTATAATTTAACTGCCACTTGCCCAATGACTTAGACATTGTTATGTTATGTGCCGTATTTCTATTTTTCAAAATTTAATAATGTTTCCCTTATTGAGTCTCGCAATTTAGTATCTGCACTTACTTCGTTAGCATAATTATTCCAAAGTTGTACTTTGTTATTTATTACAGAGATTATATTTTCTGATTTTTTTATGTTCATTGCTTTTGCAAAGGCTATCAAATCTCTCTTTTCAATCTCTTTCCTTTTACCATTAATACTTAGAGCATGTTGGCTTACCCATATGCTATCAGGTCTATAAGCATGGCAAATATCGTATGCTGGTGTTAATTCCCAATTACCTCCTTTTTTAAGTCTAAAAGCAAAGTTTTTGGTGTGGTCATCACAGTTTCGCGCGATAACATTAAATACCATTCTGCGATACATTTGCTCTGCTTGTGGATATGGTAAACGAAGTAGTCTCATCATTTGAAATAATTGCTCATAACTAAAGCTTCTGACCTCGTTGAAATCATAATGTTGCATCGCACAGAATGTCTGAATATGATGTTTTTGCGACCCTTCTTCTCTGTCAAATCGTTTGGTCATAAAATGTGCTCTACCATTTTCTTCTAATAATTTAGATTCCATCATATTGATGCCACAGTCCTTTGCCATATTATAATATGCCATTTCAATTCTTCCATAACCTTTACTTTTTCCAAATTGAGCATCACTTACACCGTCTAGCTTTAGTAACCAATGTTCAAAATCTTTTGGTGCATTAGTTTGTCCGGAACGAACCTGCCCGGTTTTTTTGTTATAGGCTATAATTGCTTTTGGTCTTGCCCCACCTGCAGATGTCCCTATCTTTAAAATCTCCATCATTGCTCGCTGTTCATCTTTATTCAAATTGGTTTCAAATTCTTCTCTTTTGTCTAACATTCGTTGTGCAATATCAACTAAGCTGCTAATTTCTAGTTGAAAAGATCTTTTATTGGATTTAAGTAGTATTGGTTCAAATTCCAGGGCTCCCATTCCTCTTGTTCCGATAAAACAGAGTCGTTCTATTGGATTCATACTGCTTTCAGGGCGACCATTTTGTGCTAACCAAATATTTATTAACTGGTTTCCATATTTATCAGGTAATGCATCTGCTAACAAACCAGGTAAACCCTTAAATGTATCATATTCGCTATTTTTTGAAGGTCTTAGTTCTGGAAATGAAAATATTCTTTGATTGGATTGAATGGGCATTTTGATTGGAGCTAATTCAACCTCTTGTAATTTAAATTTTGGTTCATATTCGAAACTGGCAAGGCCTTGATTCTCATCCCATGCCACAGCCCCAACAGTTTGCCCCCAAATTTTGACATACGCTGTTTTTATTCCTACCATTCGCTCTCATTTTGCTTGTTATTATCATTGCTCCTAGCTCTTTGTCTTTTTTGCTTTTCTATCTTAGCTAGCTCTAATGGGCTTAACTGAGTTTCAAATTTAAAGTTGTCAAGTACATTTAATAGGTTAAGAGCTCTTAGGATTTGTATTAATGAAATCAATGAAATAACTTCACCATTTTCAATTTTACTCATAGTCCAGCGATTAACCCCGGCGATTTCAGCAATCTTTGCTTGTGTTTTATTTTGAATTAAACGCTGATGTTTTATGTATTCACCAATGGAGGAAATGATTGCTTTATCACTCATAGATGTCCAATTTATGTTTGTATTTACTATCATTAATGCCCTTACATGTGTTTAATGTTGGTATTTATTGGCTTAAATATAGGAAAAATAATTGTATTATGCAAATACAACGTTGGTAAATACAATCATTAAATATGTTTATTAGGCTTTGTGTTGGTAATTACCATCAAATGAAGAGTGGTTTTCATTGTGCTTCATGATTAACATTTAGGTATTACTCATGGCATACAACGTCTTAATAAACGCAATGCGTTTATTAAGGAATATTACGGTTATCCTGTATTACGTTTATTGGAATTATAAATTATTTATTGATTATGTCTTTAGCTCAGCAAATAATAAATAAATTTCTTGGATTTAAAAGGGAGACATCCCCCTTGCCCCCTTTTTTAAGGGGGATTGAGTTAACTGTCTGTAAATCGAGGTTAAGTCGTTATTAGCTGAGCAAAGGACATAATCCGATTATTTATTAAGGTTAATCAACTTTTTAAGTCCAAACAAGAAATTTTTCACATTAATTTCATTTTTTCTGGCACAAGAATTATACACTTACCAAACCAAGGAGGTTCTTATGAACTTATCAGAATTCATGTTCCCCATTACAGAGCGTTTCGTTGCTATTAATAACGGCAAACGGAATTTACAGATTTTAGGATAATAAAGACACCTTTCTGCTTAACGGTTACAAAGACATCGTCAAGGCAGATACGAACGAGCCAATATCTAGTTTGCAATAGCTAAAAGGTTGTTCCGAATAAAGTATTAGTTAACAAATCGTTTTCTGATATTTATAAAGATAAAGGGTTATCATTTTTATTTTTTCTTTATTTAGCATACTTTTTTGAGTAAGTTATTTCAATGACTAGCTCAATTTCATCTATATCAAAAAATAGATAGCAAAATTTTTGATATATCAATAAGGCAATCAATCAAATCCGTTAGTCTATAACATCTCAAAACGCAGAATTCGTCTTCCTGTGCTGAGCTTGTCGAAGCATAACTTTTTTCTAAGGTATTGAGCTAAGAAATAGAAGGAAGTGGGTTTAAAATTTAGAAGTATGAAGATATAAATCTTTTGAATATCGACCAAGGATTAACTATTTGAGATTTTAGATTTTTTACTTCTGATTTCGTTAATTAGCGTTCCTTGTTCATAATTTAATTCGAAAGAAATTTCGCTAGAAAATTTTCCGGGTTAATGGATGTCAAAATCAGTTTGGCAATCTTCATAAAAAAATAAAGGAATCTTATTTTGGATGAACAGCTTAAAAAGAGAATCGAAAATTTAGAAAAAGAAAATCTTCATCTTAAAGAGGGTATTGCAGAATTATCCATACTCAATGAAATTGGCATAGCAATTCGTTCTACTCAATCCCTCGAAAAAATAATAGACCTTATAATTCATAAGTGTGTAAAGCATTTACATGTTGAGCAAGGCGTCATATCGTTACTCGAAAAAAATAAAGAAGAAGATAATTTTAAAACAATGATTCGTGAATCTGACCAAACATCACAGTTTTTACCATATCGAATGGATGAACAATTGCTGGGTTGGATGATAAAGAATAAAAAGCCTTTACTCATTAATGATTATCAAAATGATAATAAAATCACTACTTCGCATCTTGAAACATGTCCAATAAAATCTATCTTAGCTGTACCCTTGATTACCAGGGATCAGCTTATTGGTTTACTGGCCATGTTTAATAAAAAGAACCCAACGGGATTTAGTGAAAGTGATCAGAGACTTCTCTCAATAATTGCCACACAATCTGCCCAGGTCATTGAAACTGCACGATTATTTGAAGAAGAAAGACACTTGCTTAATATCCGGGAAGAAATGAGGTTTGCTAAGGATATTCAAATCAAATTGCTTCCGGACAAGGCTCCCCGGGTTAGCGGGTATGATATTGCGGGATTGAGTATTCCTGCTAAAGAGGTTGGTGGTGATTATTTTGATTTTATCCCGCTTTCTGATACGCAGTTAACCTTTTGCCTCGGTGATGTATCTGGGAAAGGTTTGCCGGCGTCACTTTTAATGGCTAATCTGCAGGCTACTCTGCGGGGGCAAGCTCTGTTTAAGAACACTCCTTCTGAATGTCTGTATTATTCCAATGTATTGCTTTACAATAGCACCAGTCCCGAAAAGTTTGCTACTTTATTTCATGGAATTCTGGATTTTTCAACACATGAACTGAAATTCTCAAATGCCGGACATGACCATCCCTTTCTGTTTTCACAGAATCAGGAAGTATTACGTCTGCAAACGGGCGGTATTCTTCTTGGATTTATGAATGATTATAAATACGAAGAAGATACATATCTGATGAAAAATGGAGATGTTCTTTTTATTTATTCTGATGGTTTAACGGAAGCAATGAATAGTCGTGAAGAGGAATTTGGAGAGGACAGGTTGCAGCAGCTCATCCAAAACTCTCTTTCCCTTAAGGCAGAAGAAATTATTAACAAAACTATCTCTGAAATCAAAGAATTTGCGGGAGATACTCCTCAAATGGATGATATGACCGTAATGGTTATTAAGCGAATGGTATAAAAATACTGCCGGGTTGATAACAATTTGTCCAATTCTATCCAGTTGTTTTTGTAATAATAATGCTTCTTTCCTGTAGTCTCCTTTTTAAGGTGACCCTCTACTTAGTCTGGCGCGGCGACTATACAGGGTGGCATTTTTATTTTATCTCTAACTCAGTCCTGAATAAAGCTTATTCAATATTCATCTTATAGATAATTATTCAGATTTTTTTTTGAAGAGTTCAAGTCTCCTGAGAATTCGATGGATATTTAGATAAGCAAAAACAATCAACTCATTTAGATAGCGCCAAATCTCTCCTTGAAAGCCCATAGACCTAATGCCGGATTTGAGATATAATAAATTTCTTCCCCGTCAGGCATTGTATTATATCCATCCTTTAAAATCTCCGGATTATATTTCTCTATCATTGCATCAAGGTGAGCATAATTAAAATTAACCCCTTCAATTTCTTCCTTTGACAAATGTCCAGGACAATAAGTGATCTTAAATCGGTTTTCCGACGACCCGTGAATCAGATGGGCCGCTGCGCTGAGATTATTCTGCAAATCTTTATTATCTAGTGTGAGCTGCAGAATTTCCGGTGTGCTTAGATAACCGTATTTTCTAATGAGCATGTCAATCTGTCTATCTTCACCGAACTCTTTAAGCCCGGGCGCTAAAACGATTAATTCACCCTCATCGGCAATGGCCATACGCGTACGGTAAATACTCTTATTCCCCAGCCAGGTACTTTTAAATTCTTCCGGATCCAAATAAACCACTACTTTATTCAGTGGTTTATCTAACATTTCAAAATTAACTTGTAATGACAGTTCCGCCGCTTTCTCGAAACATTCCTTATCATCACCTATAAACAATCCTTTCACTACGAGTTTCCCTGAATCATTTTTAGCTACAACAGTAAGAACGTAAATGATAGGAAGATGCGCTGTAAAATGTTCCGATGCGTAATTTAAAACATCACGCACCGGATTATTAGCCCGACCCATTATGCGTTCCATTCCATAAGCAGCGCCCAGAAAATGGCTTTTATTAATACCTTCCGCGCCACCGGTACCTACAAAAATATTTTTATTATAATTGGCCATCCCAATTACTTCATGCGGTACAATCTGACCAATGGACAAGATAAGGTCGTGATTACCCTGAGTCAGCAGCTTGTTGACCTGAGCCGGCCAGGAATAATCCACTTTACCTTCCGAAGCTTTTTTTACAAACGCAGCCGGTACTTCTCCCAACGTAACCACATTATTGCGCCAATCGTGCACACGAAACAGATTTTTAGGAGTGTTTCCAAACATTTTTTTAATTTGTTCATCCGTCATTGCAGTATGAGTACCCAGCGCAGGAAGGATATCTGTCAGATATTTACCAAAATATTGCCAAGCATGATTGGTTAACGGACCGGCAAATGAATGAAAGCGTGTAAAATCCGGCGGAATTGCCAGAACATTTTTTCTCTGTCCAATTTTGTCCAGCGCTTCAAACAAGCCTTGTTTTAAATCGTCTAAAGTAAACTCAGCATCTGCTGAACCTTTTTGATATAAAATCATAAGTAACTTTCTCCATTCATCAACTATTAGTATCTTATTAGCAATATTCGTGTATTTTTTGGCAGAAATTGAATTTTATTTTTTTATGTAAAAACTCAAAGCAGGTCATTCCTGCATGTTACCTGCTTTAAACATACAGATACAAGCTTAAGCAGGAATCTAAATGTTGAAATTCAGATTTCCGATAGAAACATTCGGGAATGACAGACTATAATGTCTTGAGTCCAAGCTCAACGATGAAATTTTCCTTTTTGGTTCCGGCTTGTCCGGGTTAGGTATAAAACAACCTACCTTATAAATAATAGCTCCTCTTCACTTCCAGTTTGTTATTTTAGCCGGAATCTCCGGGCAGATGGATACAAAATCGGGATAGTTACATCATCTATAGGGAGAATATTTTTCTTTAAAGATGCGTAAGGATTCTCTAATAGTTTCCATATCGCCCGGCTTGCCCTGCTTTTCCACATAGTCTAATGGTGCAGACATTCCCAATACCGGTGCGTATCCGGCGCCGGAAATCGCTTCCTGAAATTTAGGGCCGGTTTCAAAATTAACACCTCCGGTAGGCATAATAATCCGGCCTTCGTGGCGCTCACGTACATAGGGCGCTAATAAACTTTTAATACCACCATGACCAAGTACGCCCGCAGGAAAAACCTTAATTGCATCTGGTTCCAAACCATCCGGGCGTTCAATAAAATATTGCAGTTCACTGGGAGTAAAAATTGCCGGGGCAGAAAAAATATCTGCTTCCCTTGTACGTTGAATAAATTCTTTGCCCTCGCCATGACCTCCCATTACATTACCCGGAGCGACAATCATATCAAAACCCATTTCTATCGCTTCTTCCAATTCCTGTGGATTAATAATACTACCGCAACCCAAAACAAAGGGTTTATCCGCCGGCAATTCTTCCCGAAATTTTACCAACTCTTGCATACCTTCCTTTAAAATACCAAGATCGATCCGAAAGGTCGTTTCCGCAACAAGACCTGCTTTATATACTTCTTTCATGGTGGTAACTAAATGTTCCGGATTGGTGATATGCTTTTTATTCATTACAACCACGACGCCGCTTTTGAGTAACGCTTCTCTTACTTTATTTCTATTTTTCTGATATGCCGTCATTAATTTCCTATTAATTTTATTATTCTAATATCTCATCACAGACATCTTTTAGCACCTGCAATCCTTCTTTCAAGGCCTCTTTTGTTATATTGAGCGGTGGACTAATTTTAATGCACCTTCCGCCAACACCAACCGGGGCAAACATTAACAGTCCTTTTTGAAAACATCTTTCATTAATTCTATAGGCCGTTTCCGTATCACCATCTTTTGTATTCGGCTTTACAATCTGTAAGCCTGCCACTAAGCCTTTCCCGGAAACAAAACCAACCTGTGCCGGATGTTTTCTCTGAATTCCCCGCAATCCTTCCATTAATAGAGGTTCAAGATCAGCGGCATTTTCAGTCATCTTTTCTTCGAGCAACGCTTTAATATTGGCTACAGCCGACGCCGCAGGCAGCGGACTGCCCGAATGCGTAGAGGTCATACTTCCTGGAGCATACAAATCCATCACATCATTTCTTCCGATAACCGCCGCTATAGGCAGCGATGATGAAATACCCTTACCGCAAGCAATCAGATCCGGTTTAACGCCATAATGTTCAAAAGTAAACCATTTACCACTGCGCCCGAATCCGGCCTGTACTTCATCGTAGATCATAAGAGCGTCATTTTCACGACAAAAGGTCTCCAATTTTTTAGCGTAATCATTTGGCATGAAAAAAGGTCCGGCGCCCTGATAGCTTTCAGTTATTACACCGGCCACATCTTTAGGATTAATACCCTGATCTGCCAGCGCTTTTAAGAACACATCGAAACTGATATTCTCCTGAAAAAAACCATCAGGGAAAGGTACATTTATAAAATCTTTATCCGGATTAACGATCCAATCCTTTAATGCCGGTGTACCTCCTGCAAGCTGGGCGCCTAAAGTTCTTCCATGAAAGGAATTGCTGAAACTGACAATTACGTTTTTATCCTTCCCGTATTTTTGAATACCATAAGTACGCGCTAATTTTATCGTATTTTCCGTAGCTTCGGCGCCGGTGGTTAATAGAAAAACTTTGTCCAGACCATCCGGTGCATTTTCCACCAGCAGTTTTACCAGTTCTGCCCGCGATTCGTGGTGAAAAACATAGGTTGAAATAAGTTTTTTATCCAATTGATTCTGAAGCGCCTGCATGATTTTCGGGTGGGAATGCCCGGCATTTGTGATTAACACCCCGGAAGACCAATCCAGCCACATATTACCCCATTTATCATATACTTGAAATCCTTCAGCCCGATCCCAAATCAAGGGCGGCTGTCCCTGCATGGAACGTGGTTCATATTTATCAAACTGTTCGATTAACGGAATGGATTCCGGTACGGGCAGCTTTGTTTTAATTTTTCGAAATTTTGTATCAACCAATGGTACGGCGATCGGTTGTTTATTGTAAGACGCCATTTAAAAATTTCCCTTAATTTAATAAAAATGTATATTTGGATTGTCTCCGTATTCGATTTCCACATCACGACCATCGTTTAGAATAGATAGACGACCGGCTTCCACAACCAGTTCATTAAACGAGCTGTTTGCCGGCGTGGCCAGAATACCCTCTGCATCAATATTTTTAATTATTTCTCGTCGTTTAATTATATCATTATCTTCAACTCGATGAGCGCCCTGTACCAATCCTTCGATACTACGGTAGCCATAACCAATCGGCGTCAGACCACTGCCTCCGCGCTCAATCAATTTGAAATAATCCGGACTTGGCTCATTATAATAAGAATCACCGGCATGCTCCCCTTTGGTAATATAGGAATGTTTAACACCGCGGTATTGGTCATCATGAAAAATCAGTCCGCCGTCTTTTTCTCCGCGGGTAAACATCCACAACCCCTGTGAATTTCCGCCGGGCCCCACATTGGGGTAGCCCATTCCATTAATTACGGCTAAGCTGGCGCCATTTTCCCAAATTACACGGGCATTGGTCCATAAAAAACCTTCATTACCATTAGGATATTTCTCCTTTGTCCCGTAAACAGAGACACGTACCGGTAATAGTCCGGTAATCATATACACCTGATCAATATAATGGCAGCCAATATAGGAAAACATATCCGAGTTCCCGGCAGTGCACCAGTTCTGAAAGTTAGAATCGCGGTAATACCATGGTTCGATAAGTGAAGCATATCCTGCGCGGAATTCGCCAAAGTCTCCATTGCGGTATTTAATACGCGCCATCCCGACACGATCGTCAAACCGCTTATGATATTCAGTACCCACAAACAAACCTTTTTTAAAAGCCAGCTTCTCAATTTCTTTAGCCTCATCATAACTGAGCGTCAATGGTTTTACACAAATCACATGTTGATTATGTTCCAATGCGAATTTCACCGTATGATAATGCATCTGATCGGGCAAAGCCACAAAGACAATCTGCCTTGGCTTTAATCCGGCGATAACTTCCTCATTCAGATCGGGAAAATTTTTATCTTCCGGCTCTTTATCAACTTCCGGATAGGAAGTAAACGAGTGGCCTGGGAAAGCGTTTTTAAGCGACACATTTTCAACTAATCTTTTTAACGGCGGTGTGTTTAAAGCACATACTGAGATTTCATTTAACAATCCTATACGTTGTAAATGATACAATGAGGGTAATATCTGCATCTCGGTAATCATTCCCCCGCCAATAATTGCCACATCTAAAGGCTTTGATATTTTTATCATTATTTTACTCCAAAAAAATAGTTTAAACCAAATGAATTTTTAAATGTAACCGGTTCAGTTCATCTACATATTTTTGATCGATCTCTTTATTCGTAATAATTCTATCCATCTCATCAATACGTCCGATAAAACCCATCATTTTTTTCCCAAATTTAGATGAATCCGCAATCAGAATGATTTCCGACGCTGCTTTTATCATTAGCTGGTTAAGTTTAGCTTCTTCATAATTAAAGGCAGTTAATCCTTTTTGCAGATCAACGCCATCGACGCCTAAAAACAACTTATCTGCTACAGTATTTTTAATTACGTTTTCAGCAAACGATCCGGACAGGGCAAAAGTTCCTTTATTAAAAACACCACCTGTCATGATCAATTCATGAGCGCTGCCGACAATTTCATTAGCCACATTCAACCCACCGGTGATAATTTTAAGTCCGTTTCTCAATTTTAATTTGCGCGCAATATGCACAGCCGTAAATCCTGAATCAAGAATGATGATATCACCTTCCTGTATCAAAGAAACCGCAAATCGAGCGATGCGTTCTTTTTCCTTCAGATGGATTTTCTCCTTTTCACTAATAGACAAATCCGCCATAACCGCCTGGTTAAGCATTCCCCCGCCATGAACGCGTGTAAGGACGCCTTCTTTTTCGAGAAAATCCAAATCTTTACGAATCGTTACCGAAGTAGTATTAAATTCAGTACATAGATCCTGAATTAATACACGTTGATCCGCAGTAATCTTCTGTTTTATAGCTTCTCTTCGTTCAGCGCTTAACAATACTCTTTCCGATTTGTATATATATTTTATTTAGCTATAAACTATTTCTTTTTGTTTCTATATATTTCTTTTTATTTCTTAATATATAATAATATTTGTTAAATACAAATATTATGTACGTTTATTATCATTGAAATTTATCCTCATTCCAATTTACGGGATTAGTCCTAATATATTCAGCAATGGTATAATATGATTTATCATTTCGAATGATACGGTCATAAAATCTGGGTTGCCATGTAAAATCTGAATGAATTTTGCAGGCATTTTTGGTTACACCAATTTTATATCCACGAATTATGGATGCCAAATTTTGCGATTGTGGTCCGAATTTGTTTTTTGGTTTATCGGTTGGTAACGCGGATGATAAAATGGATGACGATGTGGTTGACAACGTGGACGGTAGAGACGCGAAATTTTGCGTCTCTACATTACCATTATCGGTTTCGTTGGTAATATTGGCGTCGTTATCATTGTTGGTATCGGCATCACCCGTTTTGTTTATGATTATTATCCCATGCACATGATTGGGCATAACCACAAATGCGCCCAATTTAACAAATGGGAAATGTGCAGGTATTTCATCCATAATTCCAATTTTGCAAACGGGAATATTTTATACGATATTTATTTTGGTGTTTATCTGACATATTTTTCAATAGGCAACAAACTGCTCTTCCATCTTTTCATTAACCGTATTTTGTATCGTCCAGGGTGATAAATTTAATTTTACGGATTATGTCCTTTGCTCAGCTAATAACGACTTAACCTATATATTTACAAACAGTTAACTCAATCCCCCTTAAAAAAGGGGGCAAGGGGGATGTCTCCCTTTTAAATCCAAGAAATTTATTTATTATTTGCTGAGCTAAAGACATAATCAATAATTTTATTTCAATAAAAGGATTTTCATTCTTTGTATAGAGCCGTCAACGTCTAATTGACAAATGTATTCACCGCTTGGCAGATTCATTGCATTCCATTTGTACTGATGAATCCCCTTGCTTTGTCTGCCGGAAACTAAAGAAATGATTTTTTGCCCCATAATGTTATAAATAGTTAGGTCTATATTCCCGGAAGTCCGTAATTGATAGCGGATAGTCGTAACGGGATTAAAAGGATTTGGATAATTTTGAAAAAGTATAAAAGATTCGGGGGAAATTATATTAAAATCGTTAGTATTTTCTACTGCCGTAGTTTGATCCCAACCAGCTACTACAGCCCATATCCACCAAGCAGCATATGCTTTTCGGTTGGCATTTAGAGGCTGACTGTGTGCTGAACTGCAACTATACCAATCAATATTTTCTGTATGGCTATTTTGCCAATCTATCGCCCAGTTTTTATCGCGGGAACCGTCGCCATTTGAATCATAATTACAACCATCATTAATCCTTTTATCACCATAGTAATTACCATCGGGATCATAACATTCAATATCATAAAAATCATATAGTACCTTATTACTGTCTATGCAGAAATTGCGGATTTGCTGATTTCTAAGATGAAGATTTCCCTCATCTCCGCTTCCATCCGAATGTCCGGTCATATAAACAAAACTAACATCGGGATAATCGAGCTCTAATTGGGACATTGGTGCTAGATATTTATCAATCATATCTTGTTCACTATAGCCGGAAGCTTGACCGCACCAGGACCAGATTATTACATTT
>JAUVIB010000170.1 GCA_030592985.1 Calditrichaceae bacterium
AGACAGAGCAGAGTGGATAACGGATACCACTGTAAATATTTTTGTAAACACACGTCCGCAGGCCTCTTTTTCTACTACATTGGATGAATATAACTATAAGAAAATTCGTTTTAATTCATCAGAATCATCGGATTATGAAGATAGTGTAAATTTAGAATATCGTTGGGATTTTAATGGTGATGAAAATTGGGATACGGAATGGCTTATGCAGGATACGATTAGTTATATTTATCCTCTCGACGGAGAATATAATGTAAAACTGCTTGTTCGTGACCAAAATAATTTAAGTAATGAAATAAGTAAACAAATTATTGTTGCCTCGTCTTTGACTGATATAGATGGCAATGTATATAAAGTAGTTAAAATCGGTACTCAGCTTTGGATGGCAGAGAATTTAAAAGTAACCCATTTTAGAAATGGCGATCCTATTCCCAATATTACAAATGATTCAGAATGGAAAGGATTAAGCAACGGTGCATATTGCAGTTATAATAATGAAAAAGTAAATATTTCAATTTACGGTTTAATATACAATTGGTACGTAGTTAATGACAGCAGAAAAATAACGCCGGAAGGCTGGCACGTTCCAACGGATGCAGAATGGCAAACAATGGTTGATTATCTTGGTGAATCGGGAAATGCCGGTGGAAAATTAAGAGAGTCCGGAACATTTCACTGGAATGCACCCAATGCCGGCGCTACTAATTCCTCCGGTTTTGCTGCACTTCCAGCAGGATACCGCGATGGCGGTAATGGGACATTCTATCGTATCGGTAAAGAATGTTTTTGGTGGTCTACTACTCGGCGATTGGGAGATTCCTACGGTGTTTGGGTACATGGATTGAGTTATAATATGACAGATGTCGTTTATGGTAGTAATGATATGGATTATGGATATGGTATACGACTTATTAAAGATTAATCTGGTATTGGTGAAAGATATAATTCTAATTACGGGCTAAACGAGTATGTGTTAAAAATATAATTTTAATTAGAAAAGTAAATGAAGAAAAAAATAGTTTTTATTAATAATTTGATAATTATTGTGCTTTTAGCAACAGTATTTTTATGTACTTGTGAAACGAAGCCAACGAATCCGGAGTATGATAACCCCTTTGATCTATTAAATCCGTAAACGACCGGTGATCCTTTTCAATTGTCGGCAAAGATTGCTAATGGCGGTATTACTTTAGAGTGGACGATTCCCCAATATGAAGATTTAAAATCCTTTAAGATTTACCGCAGTGAACAGGAATCTTTTGGATATAGCCTCATTGCAACAGTAGAAAAAGAAAAAAACAGTTATATCGATAAGGAGGTGCAGAACGGTCATAATTATTGGTATCGTATAACAGCCGTTAACAATAAAGGCGCTGAAAATAGTATGACAAACACATCAGGCGTAAATATAACAACCCAAACGGTTTTATTGATTAACAGCGGAGATGAATATACACTATCAAGGGAAGTTGCGCTTACTATTTTATCTAATTCAGCCAGGAAAATGATTGTTTCAAACAACTGTAATTTTTTCGGGACCGACTGGGAAGATTATGCATCATCTAAAAATTGGATGCTGGAAACGGGTGTTGGACAAAAAACAGTTTATTTAAAAGTAAAATATGATTCCACGGAATCTGATGTAATTAGCGCATCAATTACTCCGAAAGAGATGAACCCGATGATAACCATCGTAGCGAATGCACCACCATATACTTCTTCAAGAGCTATTCAATTATCTCTTACATTTGAAGGCTCTAATGCAAAAATGAAGATCAGTGAAGATTCGATTTTTGGCGGTATTAGCTGGAAAAACTTTTCCACAACCACAAGTTTTATGCTTTCTAATGGTGAAGGAAAGAAAATAGTGTATGCCATGTTTAAAAATGATTTTGAAATAGAATCGGCTGTCGTTTGTGATACAATCTTGCCTGAACCTATATCGCCCGTGATTGTCATAAATGACGGCCGTGAATATTGTTCTGATCGTGATATTCAGCTATTTTTGCAAGCAACAGCGAGTGAAAATAATTTGCAAATGAAAATCAGTGAAGATTCTTCATTTACAGGGATTGATTGGCAAATATATTCAGAAACGAGGGATTTTCAGTTATCTTCAGGAGAGGGGCTAAAAGAAGTATATGTAAAATTTATAAATGATTTTGAAATTGAATCGGAACGTGCTAATGATAGCATGATTCTGGACACTACTCCGCCGACTATTGTCTTAACGGTTAATCCAGACAGTGGTATTACTAATGAAACCGAATTTATGTTTAATCCGGCTGGTAGTAGCGATAATCTTGCCCCGGTGGTAGATCTGCAAATGCACTTTGATTTTGATAATGATGGATCTTATGATACAGAATGGGAAAAGCTGTCAGCTATCAGTCATCTATATGATATTGGTGGTGATAAGACGGTAAAAATTCAGTTACGAGACAGAGCAGAGTGGATAACGGATACCACTGTAAATATTTTTGTAAACACACGTCCGCAGGCCTCTTTTTCTACTACATTGGATGAATATAACTATAAGAAAATTCGTTTTAATTCCTCAGAATCATCGGATTATGAAGATAGTGTAAATTTAGAATATCGCTGGGATTTTAATGGTGATGAAAATTGGGATACGGAATGGATTATGCAGGATACGATTAGTTATGTTTATCCTCTCGACGGTGAATATAATGTCAAATTGCTTGTTAGTGACCAAAATAATTTAAGTAATGAAATAAGTAAACAAATTATTGTTGCCTCGTCTTTGACTGATATAGATGGCAATGTATATAAAGTGGTTAAAATTGGTACTCAGCTTTGGATGGCAGAGAATTTAAAAGTAACCCATTATCGTAACGGTGATACCATTCCGATAGTAACAGATGATGCTCAATGGGACACTTTATCCAATGGCGCGTATTGTGCCTATAATAATGATACCGATAATATCGAAACATATGGTTTGCTATACAATGTTTTTGCCACAGATGATAACCGGTTTCTTGCGCCGGATGGATGGCATATACCGTCAGGTTTGGACTGGCAAATAATAATTGATTACCTTGGCGGGAATGAAATTGCCGGTGGAAAAATGAAAATGGATGGGACATCTCTTTGGATAAGTCCTAATAGTGGTGCAACAAATGAAAGCGGTTTTTCCGCTTTACCGGCCGGTGGTCGTTCTAAAAGCGGTACTTTTGTAGGTATGGGGTTTGCCGCCTGGTTTTGGGTAGCTCCAATGGATAATTCACGGGAACTTAGTTATAATAATTCAAAGTGTAATTTCAGAGGCCAGGATCAATGGCAGGGTCTTTCGGTGCGTTGTGTAAAGGATTAGTAATAAAAAGATTACTTTTTAATTTTCTTAAGGTACGGAGTAAAAATAAATATTTTCGGAAGGGTGAATTACGGTGAAAAACAAATTTATACCAGTTTTATTTATATTATTTTTAATGATTATAGCAGCTTGCGAAACAAAGCCCACAGAGCCAAAAGCAGATAATCCTTTTGACCGTTTAAATCAACAAACAAACGGAGATCCTTTTCAATTGTCAGCAAAAATAGATAACGGCGGTATTACTTTAGAGTGGACCGTTCCCAAATATGATGATTTGAAAGATTTTAGGATTTACCGCAGTGAACAGGAGAGCTATGGGTATTCTCCTGTTGGAAGTGTTGAGAAAGAAAGAAATTATTATATTGACAAGTTTATACAAAACGGTCATAGTTATTGGTATCGAATAGTGGCGGTAAATAAGAATAATGTCGAAAGTGAGATAAGCAATACGACCGGTGTAAATGTTAATACCAGCCCTTTACTGGTGATAAACGGAGGTGATCAATATACAAATACCCGGCAGGTAACTTTGACCATTTTAGCCTATACAGCCCAACAAATGATGCTTTCAAACAACTCTGATTTTAGCGGAAGTGATTGGGAAGAATATGGTACGGAGAAAACCTGGATATTGAATATCGGAATTGGAGAAAAAAAGGTTTATATGAAAGTGAAATATGATTCAACGGATTCAAATGTGGTTGAGACTTCGATTTTACCGCAGGAAATTAGTAATGGCTATCTGCAAATAGAGAAATCCGATACCACCCATACACTTGATGTTATGCTGAATATTCATGCGCAATTTGCCGTAAAAATGATAGTTGATGATGATAGTTTGTTTATCGACAGTGAATGGGAGGAATTTACAGAAACAAAGAACTGGCATTTGGATTATTCGAAAATAAGAGATAATAAAGCAAAAGTTTATATAAAATTTAAGAATGATTTTGAGATGGAAACAGATGTAATAAAGGATGAAATCTATATTAATATTGCATCGGGGATTAAAATAAATAACGGTAATGAATACACTCTTTCCCGAAATGTTGTTCTTACCCTCTCCTCCATATTCGAGCATGAAACGATGATATCTGATAATAAAAACTTTATCGGCGCTAATTGGGAAGTATTTGTTGATACAAAAAACCGGATATTACCAGCAGGAGAAGGGCCATTTATCCTATATGCTAAATTTAGAGATTCTTCGGGCTATATTACTAAAATATATTCAGATACCATCCGTCCGCAGCCGATAAATCCTTCAATTGACTTAGGTAATGGAATGAAATATTCAATTAGCCGTAATATTCAGGTTCGTTTTTTTGCATCAGGTGATAATCTACAAATGAAATTAAGTGAAGATTCTACCTTTACAGGCATTAATTGGCAACCCTTTTCGACAACACAGAATATCCAAATATCGGTAGAGGATGGCTTTAAAACATTATATGCAAAATTTAAAAACGATTTTGAGGTGGAATCGGCTATTGTTAATGATGACATAAATTTGGATACTACGCCTCCAATCATCGCTTTAACGGTTACACCCGATTCCGGCATAACAAATGAAACCGATTTCCAGCTTGATCCTACAGGAAGCAGTGATAATATTGCTTCTGCTGATGAAATGCATGTACGTTTTGACTGGGAAAATGATGGCAGCTATGATACAGAATGGGAACTGCTGTTAGCTCTCAGCTATCAGTATTCAGTTGGAGGAGGAGATAAAACGCTAAAGATGCAGTTAATGGATGGAGCCGGATGGCAGGTTGATACGACAATCAATATTTTTGTGAATACGCGACCACATGCTTCATTTACCATTGTTATGGATAACAATAATAGTAAATTGTATCATTTTAACGCTTCAACTTCATCTGATTATGAAGATGGTAATAATTTGGAATACCGCTGGGATTTTGATGGTGATGAAAATTGGGATACGGAATGGATTGCACAAGACACAATAAGCTATATGTATGCCGATGACGGCAATTATTTTGTAAAATTATCTGTACGGGATCAGCATCTATTAACGAATGAGATCACTCAACAAATTACAACAATATTAACATCAACCATGACCGATATTGACGACAACGTATACAATATCGTTAAAATTGGGGGTCAATGGTGGATGGCGGAAAACCTAAAAGTGACGCATTATCGCAACGGTGAACCGATATTTGATCTATTAGATCAATCTGCCTGGGCAGACAGCTTGTGGCCGGGGTATTGTTATTATGATAATAATGCCGCTAATGTGCCTGTTTATGGTCTTTTATATAATTGGTTTGCGGTTAATGATGTTCGAAATATAGCTCCGACAGGCTGGCATGTGCCAACGGACGAGGAGTGGCAAACATTAGAAAATTATCTCGGTGGAAGATCTATTGTAGGTGGGAAATTGAAGGAAATCGGTACAGAACATTGGAATAGTCCTAATAGTGGAGCTACAAATGAAACATATTTTTTTGCAGTCCCGGGAGGATATCGTCATAGTTCATCTGAATACCGGTATTTAGGAGAACGTGCAGTATTTTGGACATTAACTGAATATAATAACACTCAAGCATGGAATATAAGCTTGATCTATGACGAAATTGTAATCAATCATGGTGTATATTCAAGAATTTTTGGTTTTAGTATACGCTGCATTAAAGACTAATTGTGTCTGCATTTAATAATTAAAGAAGAAAAAAATAAACCCAGTAGAAGGTAGGTGTTATTTCCTATATGCCATAACCCTCTGTTTTAAAACTGGTGTATTCATTTTTTTTCCAATTGAGGGAGTAAATATCGGTTGTAACACAGAGTTACTCAATGACTCGGCAGAGCCCATGGAGGTTTTATATTTGTGTTTTTTCCTACCTGCCCGGATTTATCATGGTGATACTTTCTGAAACTCATAGGTTCTTTGTCTAAAATATTATAGATACCTCTGAGTATATTGAGATTAACAATTGAAAAAATATCCAATATCTAATAATCAATGATCAAAATCCAAATTCTGGAAAAATTGATTCCTTGATATTTGGATATTCCGTGTTGGATATTGGTTATTCGGTTTTTAAATCATAGAATTTGCTCAAGGTATTTATTTAGGCGCTTATTTTACCATTAGTATCCCCGTTGAAACGGGTTTTTGCCGCAGTCGATGGGAGTTAATGATATAATCGAAAGATTTAGTTTTTCACCGCTTTTAATTTTCCTGTCTTCTAAATATTTTAATATTTCCGAAATCATTATTATTTTTAATCTTAATGCAAATTTCATAATTTATCATCATGATTCTCATAGATAATACTATTACAAAAAATCCTGTGCATAACCTTGCCGCGGAAGAGGCATTGCTGCGGAAAAAAGACGATCATAATTCATATTTATTACTTTATATAAACAGCCCGTCGATGATCATCGGTCGTCATCAAAATATTTATGAAGAGGTGAATTTAAAACGCTGTCAGGAGTTAAATATTCCCATATTACGACGTATTTCCGGCGGAGGCGCGGTTTTTCATGATTTGGGAAATCTTAATTACAGTTTTATTACGGATTATTCTCCAAAACTATTTAATCGTTATGATCCCTTTTTGAAACTAATAATAACAGCCTTGAATGAAATGGG
>JAUVIB010000225.1 GCA_030592985.1 Calditrichaceae bacterium
AATATTCCGGAAAAAGTTCATTAAATTTTTCATCGGCAAAACGGTTGCCTATTAAAACAAGAACGCCCTTATCAGTAAAGGAGCGAATAAGGCGTCCGGCAGATTGAATAACTTTATTCATACCCGGATAAATATATGCATATTCAAATCCGGCGCCCTTGTCTGTGTCATGATAATTTTTTAAAAGTTCACGTTCAAAGCTTATTTTAGGCAGAGCGGGACTCACAATAATAACACCTATAGTCATCTTTCCAAGATAATCTACACCCCCTGAAAAAACACCGCCAATCACTCCAAGGAGAAGATAAGAATTATTTTTGTTTTTTAAAAGCGATAAAATATTTTTTTTCTCTGATTCCTTCAAACCCGGTTTTTGAATTATTTTCTCATAATAATCTTTATTCAAAAACAGATTTACATTTTGCAAAAAATCGAAGCTGGGAAAAAAACAGAGATAATTGCCTTTTTTTATGGCTGTAACATTGTTAATTATTTCTGCAATATTCTGATAATTCTTATGGCGGTCTTTATAACGGGTTGAAACGGAGGGAACTATTATAATTTTACGATTATTATTAGGGAATGGAGAATCCAAAATTAATTTTTCCGTCCGCCCTTTGTTAAAACCGAGTGATTCTTCAAAAAAATTAATAGGGTCAAGAGTCGCCGACATGGCGATCACACTATGAAATCCATCTATTTTCTGACCAAGATAATTGGAAGGATCACAACATTGAATTTTTAATATCCCGCCATTTTGAGCATTGACAAAGGGAATAAAAGCCTTGTCCTGAATATGGGTAATCTTTACAAACCGACGGAGTTGATAATAAAATGATTCCAGCGGATCGTCTATTATCAGAATCTTCTTTTTTATATTATGGATAAGATATTTTATAAAGGAAGCTTCAAACAGGGAAAACGCTTCATCCCAATCACGAATATTTAGATCGGTTTGATAATACTGCTTGCCGGAATAGTGTATTTCTCCTTCAGAATAGATATCAATGAGTAATTTATCGATCTCCTTCAGTGATTTCACAACTTCTTTGTGAATTTGTGTTCTCTTCTTCTTATATGATTTTATCAGGAATTGAACCATTGCCCGCTCTATTGAAGGAGAAAGATAATCCAATCCCCGCTCATATAAATTATGTGCTTCATCAATTATCAGAATCCAATCTGAATAATCCTTAGCTCCGAACAGCCTTCTTAGGAAAACTGCAGGATCAAAAACATAATTAAAATCCCCCACAATCAAATCCACATGGAAACTAAGGTCAAGAGAAACTTCGAAGGGACATAGCAGTAATTCTTCCGCAGAATTATAGATAATATCGGAAGTTAAAATGCTGTTTTGTAGTAATTCTACTATGAGATTGCTGCTTAACAGGCGGTCCTGGTAGTCTTTTGCATAAGGGCAATAAGCTTCATGACAAAAATGGATTTCGTTGGGGCACATTTTCTCTGAAGCCCTTAGGAATAAGGTAGTAATTTGCAAGTCCTGAGCTGTAAGATATTGCAATGTTTCTTCAACAATTTTTTGTTGAGTCGTTTTCGATGTCAGGAAAAATATTTTTTTATCATTCAGATAAGCGTATCGAATAGCCGGAAATAACGCAGCTGCCGTTTTACCGGACCCAGTTGGAGCGGATGCTAACAGATGCTTGCCATTTTGCAAGACATTTTCAACCGCTTTCATCATCATCTGCTGCTGAATCCGTTTTTCTTTAAGTGAAAACGATATTCCTTGCAGTTCTTTTTTGCGTTTCTCTATTTTTAATTCGTTTTCACGAATATTCTCTATAATAGATGAAAATTTTTGTAATAATAGGCGTTCAACAAGTTGTCTTTCATAATGCACAGGGAAGGCTCTTTTGGCATTATCGATTAAATTAATCACAATAATATAAGCCGCTACCTCAATCCCGGCTAATTCATCCTGTAGCAGATAAGCATAAAACAGAACCTGATTAATAAATTCGGGATGTTTCTCAATATTCAGCTGTTTAAATTCTTTTTTATTTAATATAACCGATTTAATCTCTTCAATCTCAATGCGGTTTTGAAATTGATATACACCATCAATTCGTCCCTGAATGGTAAATTGATATCCCTGATAAGAATATGTATGGTTGACAGAATACTCTGTATGAAACAGTCCGCGAGTCTGCTTTTTTGTTTGTTGAATTTTTGTTTGCGCCTGACGCCCCAGCATACCTCTTTGAGGTAATGGGAATGAAGATAAAATTTGTCTTTGTCCGGCATAGCCGACAAGATCTCTTACAGAAAGATAAATATTCTTTTTTTCAATTTTAATAGCCATGACCACCGCATCATTATTCTTCGAGAAGATTTATAAGTTCAGCTAATGCTTGAGAATACTCCTTATAGAAATTCAGGGTTGTACTTTTATTTAAAATTCCACAAAAATGATTAAGGTTATTCTTTAAATAGTCCGAGTAAAAATGAATAATCTCTTCGTCTTCTAAATTAATATTAAGCAAATTGGAAAAATAATCCATTAAATTTTGAAAATTATCAATATCTTCGGTTAAATCAAATAATATACCACTGTCTTCAAACAAATCATATAATTTATTCGTATCAATATTCTCATTATAGCTTAGAGCATTAATCGGGACACGCGGTTCCTCGTTTTCAATAAAAGAAAATAAACGGGAATATTCACCATGTAAACTTAACTGTTCTTCGCCTTGGTAAAAATTAATTATATCCAAAATTTTGGAAGTAATGGCCATGTCATATTCGGTTTCGCAGTATTTCTCCATTTCTCGAAATATATATTGAAATTCATGGGTCATTTCATCAAAAGGAAATCCTAAAGCTTTTGCATAAAAACGAAAAGCCATACTTAGTATCGGTCTTGAAAAATCTTGCAGCATCGTATCACTATCCTTTATTTAATTAACTAATTCTGAATTATACTGATTCACGATTTAAATGTCAAAAGAAATATGGTCTGTTCCAGCTTATTTTAATTGTGTTACGAAAAACAGAATCTAATCATATAGCCAATTATATAAAAATTTTAGAAAATTTAGTATGAAATCAATAAATAGTGTCTGAACGAAAAGTGAGGAAAATGTCATTTCGAGCGAAGTCGAGAAATCTATAAATTATTGTAAATGTTAAAGTTAAGATTTCTCCCTATGGTCGAAATGACGAAAAATGTGACTTTTTGTTCAGACACTAAATAGGGCAATAATTTAACTTAAAAACAGGAATAGGCAGTAGTTTTCTTTAAATATTTATGCATATTATTGACCGCTTAAAAGTTGGATAGTATATTTGTAGAAAAATTGCAAAATGCAGAGGATAAAACAAAGTGCCAAACCATTGCAGACAATTATGAATTTGGTTTGATAGATAGAATTTAAAATATTTACCTTCAGCAAAACATGGGCACTTGATTTTCGACTTTGCTTGGAATACATTCCATTATAGATCATTACAAATTCATTTAAAACACACACAATACATTATCACGGTAGGTGGCGATTATGTTGGTAATATCAACTACAGCTGGTAAGGCCCGATTTAATGGAAATTTGAAATTTTGGAAGTGGATACTTAAAATTTTGGTACTGTTCCTCCTTTTTTCCACAATTAACAGTCTTGCACTTGAAAGCGGTAAAGTCATCCCCGTGAGTGCTCCTGGAGGTTTAGGGCCATTAGCGTCGCCAGGTGTGGTGAGTTATCCTCTTGGTGTAGCTCAGGTTTTAGGCACTGATCAGCCGGAAATATTTATCCGCACAACAAAATATGGTGTTGATCCCGGTTTGTACATGTACCCCGCCGCGGGTTATACTACCGATGGTGTACCCATTTTTGAGCCTCCTATTAAAGTAGGTTATCCCTTTCCGGAAGCAACTTATCCGCCGCAAGGGACTGTTTTTAAGACGGAAGATGGAAAAGTACATGCATTGTGGGTGCATGGAAAAGAACTTATTCACTCTGTTCTGAAATTTGAGCCGGATTATCATTTTGAGTCCGTTGGTGTGCTCATAATGGAAGGGTTTTCCGGCGGTGCGCAGGCAGTAGCAGTGATGCCCGATAAAGAGGGATTCCAATTAGTCATAGCGGTTAGTAATGGTAAGCCTTATGTATTGTGGAAGGGCAGCAAGCGGAGCACTGAGTATCAACCTTTCAAAGGGGATGGCACATGGCATGGCGGATTTAGTCATGCGTATCTGTTGCGTGGACAATGTAATTCATTAAAGGACGGCACTATTATTCGTTGTACGCAATTCAGCAACACCGACCATGAAGTACGTTTTCATTATGGCCAATTAACAGCCGCTAAAGATAAGGATGGAAAGACTTTTATCATTGGAGGATCCCGCTACGGCAACCTGTCTAAGTATATTGATTTTTCCGTTGATGGCAAAACAAAAAAACAACATTTACTCAAAGGACCTGACGGGATTCTTTTACGCCACCCTACCATTGATCCACATCCGGTTTTCTATCCTAATCCTGATAACGATTGGTCGGACCTTCTTGTAGGCGGAGAAGGAGGGATTTACAGCTACCGTTGGACAAAAGATGGTTTTAAACAGCCTGTTCCTGCCTTGCAAAAAAAAGCACATCTTTATGGTGGATCTCTTCCTGTATCCAGTGTTGTTGATTGGAATGGCGACGGACTACAGGACCTGATAGCGGGAAATTCAGAGGGATTTGTGCTCTTTTTTAAAAATATTGGTTCAAAGAATTCGCCACAATTTGCCAATGGTGTACACATTAAAGCCGGTGGCGAAGATATTTACATCCAATCCGGCTACCGGGGAAGCATTCAGGGGCCTGGTGAAGCACGTTGGGGGTATGTTTGTCCTACTGTGGTGGATTGGAATGAGGACGGATTGCTTGATATTCTTCTTAGTGATGCCATAGCCAACCATACAGTTTTTATAAATCAGGGGTCACGTACAAACCCTCAGTTAGATCGTGGCCTCCCTCTTTATTGTGAGGGCCTTGATCTCCATGGAACATGGCGTACGCAACCTGCGATTGCCAAAATGGGTAAGGAGATGGCATATATCACCTTGGACGAAAATGATTATTTCCATATCTATTCCCGCATTGATGATTATAATGTTCATGACAGAGGTGTGTTGAAGCTGGAGGATGGTTCTGTCATTAATGCAAACTATTTGGAAGCTGGTGGAACAGGGCGTTTAAAACTGATTCTCTATGACTGGGACCAGGACGGAGCGAAGGATCTAATTGTCGGCACACCGCGCCATGGGTCCATTCCTAATCCGGAAACGGGCCTTCCATATTCTCTCGGATATCCTGGTTCATCGGTGCTGTTTCTAAAAAACACCGGAACTGACGAAATGCCAGTTTTCGCCTTTCCCAAAATTTTTACACACAAAGGCGTCCCAATTTTTCTCGGACAACATGCTGCAGGACCAGCTGTGGCTGAACTGGGAAATCATGGAGGGGCTGATCTTATAGTAGCACATGAAAGCGGTGTCTTTTTTTATTTTTCTCGCCAACACTTAGGTCTCATCGATAGGGCAACAGCATTAAAATATTTAAAGGAACATGGATTGGGAGGTAAAATAAATGGATAGCACAATGCCGTGATGATTATAAAGGTGATCAGAATTCTATTTTGGGAAATGCCCGGATTCCTTGAGTGATTTCGCTAAATTCTATATTATTTAAATTGATTATGTCTTTAGCTCAGCAAGTAATAAATAAATTTCTTGGTTTTAAAAGGAGGATTCCCCTTGCCCCCTTTTTTAAGCCTGCCCCCTACTGAGTCGGGCGCGGCGGCTAAAACGCGGGGGGATTGAGTTAACTGTTTGTAAATATATAGGTTAAGTCATTATTAGCTGAGCAAAGG
>JAUVIB010000208.1 GCA_030592985.1 Calditrichaceae bacterium
AGTCACATTTTTCGTCATTTCGACCATAGGGAGAAATCTTAACTTTAACATTTACAATGATTTATAGATTTCTCGACTTCGCTCGAAATGACATTTTCCTCACTTTTCGTTCAGACACTATATATAGTTTTGGGTAACAAATTTCATAACTATATTAAATTATTGTACATGCTTTTAGTGTAGAACTCTGAACATTTGAATCCTGAACATCTAACCCATATTAAGCCCACAATTCCCTGTCAAGACTCCTATACTGAATAGCTTCGCTAATATGTACAGGAAGTATGTCCATTACTCCTGCCAGATCGGCAATTGTTCTGGATACTTTTAAAATTCTATCATAAGCTCTGGCAGATAAGCCGAATTGAGTAATAGCTGTTTTTAACAAATCCATACCGGATTGATCCAGTTTACAATATTTTCGAATATGCGAAGAAAGCATATCCGCATTGCAGAATATTTTCTTTTCATTTTTAAAGCGGGAAATTTGATATTCGCGTGACTTTCTGGCTCTCTCTCTGATGATATCTGATGGTTCACCACTGCGGTCAGAGGATAATTCTTTGAATTTTACAGCGGGCACCTCGATATGAATGTCAATACGATCCAGTAAAGGACCTGAAATACGAGAACGGTATTTTTGAATTTGGGGAAGGGCGCAGGAACAAGAATGTGAAGGATCCCCATAATAGCCACATGGGCATGGATTCATTGCTGCTAATAACATGAAATTAGCAGGATAAGTAAGTGACATGGCTGCCCTTGAGATTGTCACATTAGCATCTTCCATTGGTTGACGCATTACTTCTAATACATTTTTTTTAAACTCGGGAAGTTCATCCAAAAATAAAACTCCATGATGAGCAAGGCTTACTTCTCCCGGCCTGGGATATTTACCTCCACCTACTAATGCAGCATCGGAAATTGTATGATGTGGAGAACGAAATGGACGAACAGCAACTAAACCATGATCTTCTGGCAGCAATCCGCTGATAGAATGAATTTTTGTTGTTTCTATTGCCTCTTCAATGGTCATAAGCGGAAGAATAGAGGGAAAGCGCTTAGCCAACATTGTTTTACCCGATCCCGGTGGGCCAATCATAATTAAATTATGTCCTCCTGCTGCGGCAACTTCCATGGAACGCTTTACATGTTCCTGTCCTTTAACATCACTGAAATCAAGATAGTTATCAAGTTCAGAGCTAAATAACTCATCGATATTTAGCTCAAATGGTTCTATTGAGGCTTTACCATTTAATAGTTCAACGGTTTGCGTCAAGTTTTTAACAGGAAAAATATTTAATCCTTTACCGGCCATAGCTGCTTCACGGGCATTTCTTTTGGGAATAATTATATTTTTATAACCCATTTCCCTGGCTGTAATAGCTATTGATAAAACACCGTGAACTGCCCTGATATTTCCGTCTAATGCCAATTCTCCTAAAACAATGAACTCTTCTAAAATATCGGATTTAATATCATCCTGTGCCTGCAATATTCCAATTGCAATTGGAAGGTCATAGGATGAACCCTCTTTCTTAATATCGGCAGGGGCCAGATTTATGGTTATTCTACGTTGATGGGCAAATTGAAAATCTGAATTTTTAATGGCTGAAACAACTCGTTCTCTGCTTTCTTTAACAGCGTTATCCGGAAGACCAACAATACCGAAATATGGAATACTTCGCTCAATATGAGTTTCAACTTCAACAATATAGGCGTCAATTCCCATTACTGCAGAACTATGCACTTTAGAAATCATCCCATCTCCTCTATCTTTTGCTAAATAATATTTTTATACTTCATTATATCTGAAACAATCAATAGTATGATCATTAACCATTCCGGTGGCCTGCATATGAGCATAGCATACCGTTGAGCCAACAAATTTAAAGCCCACTTTCTTCAACTCTGCACTCATTTTATCAGAAACAGGTGTATTTGCCGGTATTTCATCAATTGTTTTCCTATGATTCTTAATAGGAATTCCATCGACAAATTGCCAGATGTAAGAATCAAAAGAGCCGTATTTTTCCACAACATTTAAAAATGCAATAGCATTGCTTATTGCTGCTTTTATTTTAAGTTTGTTTCTAATAATTCCCGAATTATTCATTAATTCATTAAACTTTTCATTATTGTATTGACTGATTATTAGCGGATCAAAATTATTAAAGGCGCTTCTAAAATTCTCACGTTTTTTTAATACTGTGATCCAGCTAAGTCCTGCCTGAAATCCCTCAAGAATTAAAAACTCAAACAGCAAACGGTCATTATGTATAGGTACTCCCCACTCCGTATCATGATATTGAATATAAATATTATTATCAGCTAGTACCCAGGAACAACGATTTTTCATAACATTCTCACTTTCTTATTGCTACAGCCCTAACAGGAGAGCCCTCAATTGATTTTATTTTTAGTGGAAAAACAAATAAATCAATAATTTCATTATTAAGCGGTTCTAATCCTGTCAAATTTTCTATTATTAAAATATTTTTCTCGAGAAATATATGATGAATGGGGAAATTAAAATTTTCTATTTTATCGACGGAACATGTATCAAATCCGACAGACTTTAACTCATGTCTTACAATTAATTTGGTTAAATGAACAGGCAGTACGGGATAATTCACAAAATAATCCGGAGTACCCCATTTTTTATGCCAATTTGTGTTAATAATAAGATGTTCAAAGTTTTGTTCAGTTGGAAAGTTGAAGTTGATTTCTCCGGTTTTATCATACTCCGCTTTAGCAATAAAGGCTTTTCCGGTAAAGTGTGCCAGGGTAAACTCATCAAGGTTTTTTCCGTTTTTTATTATATGTCCCGGAGAGTCTATATGTGTTGCTAAATGTGTAGTAAGAATTATTTTATGCTCAATATAACCATCAGAATTTAAGTCAGCAATTTTATTGATTTCAGGATTTGGATCACCTGGATAAACCAATGTATTGTTGTCAATAGTATGTGATAAATCAAATATTTTCATTTTATTTATAAAGCTAATTTAAAAAACCGGAAATTTTTTATGACATTTATTTTTCATCATCATAATAACCTATTTTTTTTTCGTAGAATCCATTCTAATGTTATCAGTATAATTATTATTATTAACAAAACAGGTTTATACCATAAATCGATATTATTTTCTTTTATTTCAGTTGAAGGTTTGATTTGCAATTGGTTTAATAAAGAATCTGATTCAACTGTATTATTAAAATAAGTTCCACCGCTACGTTTTGCAATATTTTTTAAAAATTCTACATTTTGTGAAGTTGTTAAAAATTCTTTCTCTACAGGAATAACTTCTAATATCAGCCTTACTTGACCTAAAAGTAAACCACCTGAATATCCACGGGCGTTAATAATATATTTCCCCTCACCGGGAGGATAAAATTCTGCTAAATAATTTCCGCTGCTGTCATTGACAGCATCCACATTAAAAGATTGTTTGTTCCACGATATATTCATTTCAACATTTCCCGTGGTCAGTGGATCAAAGTTGCTATCATAAAGATTTATTCTTAACCTTATCTTTTCTCCCAATTTAAAGATTCTTCTATCACTATGTAAGGTGACCTGATTTAATTTTGAAGTATTAGATACCCAATAAACCAGATTAGACAAAAGTTTTTTGTAGCCGGAGATAAGGTCAGGATAATTTTTAAGTGTAAAATACCACCTCCAATACCCTTCTCCATTCATATAGGCAGTACGATTTTTCCCCTGATTTAATATTGTGATAACCGGTATTTCTTTCTCATTAATTAAACCGCTTAATATTGTCTTTGCACGTTTTTTTTTAGATTCAGGTATATATTGAATGTTCAAAGGAGGTATTTTCTGCCAGAATTCATTATTTAAATAAGTATTTGTAAATAAATTCAAAAGCGGGTCTGTAAAATTCGAAACATGTATCTCCTCCATTGATATTTTCTTTGGAATATCATTAAAAGGAAGTAAGGAGTTAAATATTTTAAGTTTTGCTAAATTATTCTGCTTTCCCTGTTTAATAATCAATCCCGGATGTCGTTTCGAAAACACGTTTTTTAAAATATTTAATGTTTTGGCAGTTGTAAACGGACCTGGAAAATTGCTAAAAAATATCACATCAAGACTATCGAGTTTATATTCAGGCGAATTATAGTTATTTATATGATCGACGTATTTAAATACATCAAAATCATTAATCTCGGAGAGAAGTAAAGATATAAATTTGCTATCATAATCGGGTATACCAATAAACAGGCCGATACTTCTATTTTTCTTAATTGTTTTCTGAACAAAAGTTCTTCTGTTGTTTTTTACATTTTCTTCACCTTTCAGTGTATCCATTATAACTGTGTAACGAATAAGCCCCGTTCTATGAGGAATATAACTAAATTGAATACCTTGTTCAGTTCCCGGCAACATGTCTTGTATTATTTTGCTTTTTATTAGATTTTTACCCGCAAACAAATTTAACTTTATTTTTCTGTTAAAGTTGTTCTTTATATTGCCTATTTGAACCTCAATTATTTCATCATTATTCAACCGGGCAACCGAATTATATTTCAAATCAGATATGTAAATATCAGCTCCCGTATTAATTTTACCAATACCGATTGCAATAATAGGTATTGGTAATTCGGAGAAAACTCTTGATTCTGTATTATTTCCATCAGATAAAATTATAATTTTTGAGAATTTCATTTGATGAGATTCTTTTATCACAGCGTCAAAGTTTGTGCCATATTCTGTTATCATTAAACTATCCCCGGTGATCCGGGAAATTTTGTCATTAAATTGGTACCAATACACCTCTAAATTATCAGGAAGATTATTTTTTATTCCTCGGATAACTTCCTCTGTTTCCTGAAATCGTCCATCAATGCCCATAGAAGCAGAATTATCTATAAAGATAGCAACCTTAGGTAAAATCTCTTCCTGGTATATCAGGGAAAGCTTAGGAGAAAACAGCAGTACCATTATTAACAAAAAAACAATTGTCCGTAACGTCATAAGAACATAACGAACTGGAGATTTTATTTCAGGAACAGTTTTCTTATAGAGCCAGTATGAAAAAGTAGCAGCCACGCCCGCTATTAAAAGAATAATTATAAATGGAATATTTAAACTGATATATTCGGGGAAAATAATAGGTTGCATTTTGCTCTTTACCTATGCGATGATAATTTCAGTGAAGGGAAAGCATTTAGCGATTGTTCGGATACCTTTCCAAGCTGTAAGTATTCCAGACCAACCCTGGCTATCATCGCTGCATTATCGGTACAGTATACTATCTCAGGAATATAAAACTCTTTTCCGGCTTCAGAGCATTTTTTTTTTAATTCTGTTCTTAAATAAGAGTTTGCTGCAACACCGCCGGCAATTCCAATCCGATCAATTTTATTATCTTTAGCCGCTTTCATTGTTTTATTAACAAGAACATCTATCGCGGCTGCCTGATAGGAAGCACAAATATCGGAAAAATGTTTTTCGATGTATTCAGGAGATTTATCTTGTAAAAATACTAATAAAGATGTTTTTAAGCCGCTATAACTAAAATCATAGGTTTCATATTTTGTTAATCCATGCGGGAATTTGTGAAATGACTTATCACCTTTTTTTGCAAATTTATCTATATCAGGGCCTGCAGGATACCCAAGTCCCAACATTTTACCACCCTTGTCAAAGGCTTCTCCAACTGCATCATCGCGGGTTTGACCTAAGATATCATAAGATAGATTATCTTTCATCAAAACAATTTGAGTATGCCCGCCGGATACTACAAGAAATATAATGGGAAATTTATATTTCTTTTGAGATAACAGTGTTCCATATAAATGTCCTTCCATATGATTTACTCCAACAAAAGGAGTATTTAAAGCCAATGACAACCCTTTAACATAGTTTAATCCAACCAACAAAGCACCAACTAACCCTGGTCCATTAGTAACAGCCAACCCTTCTATTTCTGCTAAATCAATCTTAGCTTTTAGTAATGCTTTTTTAACAATAGGCATAATAAGGCGGATATGTGCACGTGAAGCCAGCTCCGGCACAACTCCACCGAACTTTGAGTGTATTTCTTGTGAAGAAATTATATTGGATAGAACAGAATTGTC
>JAUVIB010000298.1 GCA_030592985.1 Calditrichaceae bacterium
CCCGCATCTTGAAGACTAAAAATATAATCAAGAGATTTTCGTACAGGTTCAAAAAGTCCTACACGCAGCATTGGACGTAGCATATGAACTGCTTCCCACACCCATACAAAAAAGCGCTCGGTACTGCCGCCTTGTGTTGGCATAAAATATGTTTTATCTGGATATTTCACCATAAGCTGCAACGCCGATGTTTGTAATTCTGTGAAAATATCCTGCCAATTATTTAGGGGAAAATGTAATTCTGTATTCTCTTTTGTAAACTGACTCTTAAAATGAGCCATAGCTTTTTCTTTATTCTCTTGTGCCGAAGATTTTTTTAATAAAGAAAGGTGTTTATCTGTAACATTGCCATCATTTGTAAGAAGCACCACAGAAAATGTTTTTTCCTCGCCAGACTTGAATTCTACTTGAGCATGAATTACGTTCTGCATCTCTTTTAACCGCATATTTGGAATTACATAATATGGATTATGACCACCAAACTTTTTATTGTATTCCGCATCCTCAAAATGTTTTTCACTCTCCCAATTTATATTCATTGTCCCAGGAACTACTTTCCCGATGACACTGCCATCCTTAATAATTGAATTCTTTTTTAGCTCAATCCTATCAGATGGTATCCATTTACTTGCATCCCAGGTAAATGGGAAATAGTGCCATTTGAACAAATCATCCTCCTTTTGAAAATGAATTCCAGTCCACACATGTACCATTTTAGTTTTTTCACCCTCATTGTGGACTGTAACTTCCATCCACAATAAACTCTGTTCTTCATCAATTGCGCTGCATGAGTATTCTATTTGATAGGCTATATCCCATGCAAAAAAATTAGCGGTAACAACAGGATATTTATTCTCTTCCAAAGAAAGAACGCTTTGCTGAAAATCAGGTACAAATGGTGGGTCATCAAAAGCAAACTGCACGGCGAAAGTTTCCTGCCTTCTTGCCGCCGGATATGATTCTTTATCCAGCAAAGAGACATTTTCGGTAACTCTACGTCTTGTTACATTCAATCCAGCATCAACATGTATAAAATCTGGTGAGTGGACTGGTTGAATTGGAAGATGTACCGTATAAGGTGGACGCCATTGAAATGTATTTTCTGATAAAATCTGATCCCATGATTTTGCATTGATATTTGCATATGTTGATTTTTCCCATGATAATCCAAAACCGTGTTTTTTAATTTTTCTTTCTTTATTGGAATTGCTCTGGGAAATAAGACTGTTAGAGCTTAATAAGAGTAGAACAATAACAGTGGTTATGATCTTTCCATAAGTGATATCATTTTTAATCGAACAAAATAAAGCTTCTTTTCGTTTTTTCATTTTTCTTAGTCCTTTTAAATAAAATATTATGAAAAATATTTTTATACTTAAATCATTTATCTGATATTTTTACACTTCCTAAAATATTGACACCATACTTTCCATCTGCAGTTGTCCACCAAGGTGTGTCTCGGTTCGCTGTGCGAACTGCATAACGTGAATCCAATTGGATACTTTCATCAGCGTCAGGCATCCATAAACCCACCATATATTCACCAATTTCCAGATCTTCCAACGAGATATTGCCAGAAATATTGTGGATTAACGGTTTATATTCTAAATCTCCAGGTTTAAAAGGCTGCCATGTTTGCGGATTCGCATCAGTTTTTTGTTTTAATACAAGGTTGCCTGATGTATTAATCAAAACCAGATAAACCGGTCGGGGATTAATAAATGTGGCGAAACCTCTATTAATCAATTCAATTTTAACAGGAAGAGATTCATTTTTTGATATTTTTTTTGGAAATTTAGCCTTTTGCAATTCAATGCGATAACCGAGATGATCTCGAATATATTCGAACACCGTTCGTTTTACCGGTTTCCCTGAATAATTTTTAAAATATCCATCTGATATGGGGAGGTTTTCCTTACGAAGTTCTTCTTCTGCAAGCGGTGTTTCCATCCAGCGGTCAATTGAATATCGTTTTTCACCATAGAAACCGGAATAAGTCTGAGAAATACTTAAACTACTCCAATGATGCAAGCGTAGACGTCTAATTGCAGATTTACCATCAATCTGACCACCAACATCTTTCCAATAGGGCTCGCCGGTAACTGCTATATAAGGGCTGACTTGTGTCACATAGTCAAATTCAGGATTACCCGGGTTTGCATAAAAAGGTGGTTCAGTCCAAGTCCCACCGTCGTCTTCCTCAGACAAAAATCCCATATCACCAAATCCAATGCGCGCCTCAGGTGTACCTTTAAAAGCATTACTTTCATCAACGATCATAAGCGAATCACCAAATATCCAACGCTTTGATTTTGCCAGTACCCGAAGTTGTAACATTCTATCCTTAGGCAGAATCTCAAGCTCACGCTTAACAAGCTTTTCTATATTTGAATGATCTTCTTCGATGTAATGTGTTGAATTATGCCATTCTCCAAAAGCACCAATAAAAGTAGCCTGCATTGTGTAAATAATGTCTTTATTCCTTTTTATTAGTGGAGCAAGCTGTTCAAGATGTGTAAGAATCATTTCAAAAGTAGGTCCTTTTATACGCAGACTATTGTCTTCGTAAGCAAAACGGAGCATTATTTTGATACCAGCTTGGCGGTATCGATCCAAACTCTGTTGGATTAATTCAATTCGTTTTTCGGAAAGTGGTTTGTCATAAAAATCATTTAAATAACAATAAGCCGAGGTTAATTTTATTCCATCGGATTTAAATTTATGTAATGATGTCAGCAGCCAATCATCAGTAAATCCAGCTGGTAATCTATCCTGATTTAAAGCTAATTTAAATCGTAACTCAGCGCCGGGAGGATTACCTGTCATCGAAGTTAAGCGGAACCCGCGTTCAGGATTCAAAAGTCCACAACGTCCACCGGGATCATCAGGATGAATACCGTGATAATGTACTGTTTGAGATTTTGATTTGTTTTGGGCAATAATAATATTTACAGATATTAATGATATAAAAAATAGTATTGTTGCCAGGTAATTCTTAAAATATCTTAGGTAATATTGAATACTATTTTTTTTCACCGTTTTCATTCCATTCAACTCTTTCGCCAATTAACCTGCCATTTTTATAGTTCCATTTATATCGCAGCTGACCGTTATTGTGCCATTCAATAGATTCTCCATCAAGACTGTCATTTTTGTAATGCTTGATATAATATTTTTCACCATTTAGGTGCCATTGGCGGGCTATTCCATCAAGTTTTCCATCTTTATAATTTTTAATGAATCTTTTTTGTCCATTTTTAAGCCACTTGGTTAACTCTCCAGTTAACTTGTTGCTTTTGTAATATCCCCGGGTATTTTGCTTACCATTATTGTGCCATTCAATAAATTCCCCATCGAGTTTGCCTTTTTCATAGTTGATAATAAAATGCTTATTTCCGTCCTTGTAATATTCCGTTATTGTTCCATTAAATGGCTGTTCCGAGTTTATTTTATAATAAATGCCATTTCGATTTTGCAACTCTGAAAATGGGGTCTGTGCGGTACATAAAGTTAGAAATCCTGATAAAAACAAAATACAGGACCCAATAAAATATTTCATTTCTTCTCTCCAAATATTAATTTCAACTATCTGTCAGTGATTTTATTTTCATTTTCTTAAAACTACTGATCTGTTTTTTTATGATCCGGCTCATGTGGGAAAAATTCATCTAATGGCGTCTGAGCTAATTCAATGAGAAAGTTACTAATTCTGTTAATAACTAAGTCCAAATATTCTTTACCTTTTTTAGCTGATGCTTTTGAGGGATCGGATGAGGCGCAATGATCATTTAATTTCACAAACCGGCGACTGGTTCTAACCCAGTTCTTTCTCAATGCCTCAAAGCGGAAAGGCCTTACCGTACTGTCAGCGGCATATTGCATTTCAACCAATTCAGGAAATAGAGCCAGAGCAACAGATGTTTCCATCTCACCGGCATGATCATCCGAATTTTCAAAAAAGTTATCATACTGATCCAGCCCGACTTTCCACCAGTCACATTGAAAGAGATGTATATCCATATCACATTGTGTTTGTCGTAACAGTGGTGTAAAATCATTGCCACCATGACCATTGATGATTACAATTTTTCTGGTACCATGTTTATAAAGCGATATTATAATATCTTTAATCATTGCATCCAAGGTGTGTTGAGAAACATGAATTGCCATCGGAAAATCCATTAGGTTACAATCTACTCCATAGGGGATCGCCGGTAAACCAATCACTTTCTGTGTTTTCTCCCAGGCAATTTTACAGCATTGCTCAGTAATATATGATACATGCAGCATATCTTGTCCTTCGGGTAGATGCCTGTTATGGGGTTCGATAGCGCCTGTGGGCAATACTGCCACCTCTGGTATCCTATTAGAGAGACGGTTTAAATTTGTTTGAGTTAGATCCCAGTCCTTAATCATATTCCTCCCTATCCTGGATTTGTGTACTATCAATTATGCGGTATAACCAAATTAAAATTTTCTATCGATTCATAAAAATCTTGTATAATATTATCTTGTTTAAAATTATCCCAGATTATTATTTTACGTATATTATTTGGTTGAGTAATCCATTTTTTACCGTCAAACATTGGGCTGCAATTGTATCCGGTACTGCCCATTCTGGATTTTTTGCAATTGCAAATGCTGCCACATCATACAGTGAGCGGTGACTATCTTTAGTAGTTTCAAATAAGTTAACGGAGTAATCTCCGAAATTGGAGAATTTCCCACCATGGCGCCCTTCTACCGGATTAGATATATGAGGCCCTTGTCCCTGCATTCTCTTTCTGATTTCTTCTGTTGAAGTTTTGACTGATTCGGTACCTGTTGATTTCCCATGTCCAACAACTGCAATTTCAAATTCTACATTTGATTCCAACACCGGATTAACAGCGCTAATATCATTGTAGAAATTATATTCGCCATCATCGGGATAGTTTGTTCCAAGCCACAATATCTTAATTTTA
>JAUVIB010000443.1 GCA_030592985.1 Calditrichaceae bacterium
ATTTTTAAATTTCATGTATTACCTCCTTTTCAATGAATAGTTATACAAAAAAATAGACAAATCAGCAAGTTTTTCATAAAAAACAGGTTCTTCGGGTAAATCCATGGGCGCTAATGGTTACATAATTATCTGATAACTTTAATAAATAAGGGTCTAAGTGTGATTAATTTGTTTTAAATTTCACCATCAAATTTGTTATTGCTTTATAGTGAGGTTTTTTAAAGAGCCAACTTTAGTATTACTGCATGATTGAAAAAGATTATACCGCCTTCAAACAATACGGATTAAATATCGTTGGAAAGCTATTGACGAAGAGGTTAAACAAATTAATCTTATGAGAATGTTGGGTAAAACATATGAACCTCAATGCTTTAGCAATGGAGACAGTCGTAAACAGCTGCTTGCAAGAAGTCGATATCTCTTATTTAAAACCGAATCGAAATAGAGTGATTCTCAAAAACAACGAGCTCAAATACTCTTCATAGAATATCCCAAAATATATGAAGCCTATAAGATTTCCATGAGGTTCCGAAATATTTATCAAACAGCAAAAACTACAGAAAAAGCTGAGTATGAAATTAATCAATAGATAAAAAAGATAGAGGAGAAGGGGCTGGACCCTTTTTAAAAGGTGATGTATTCTATCGAAAGTCATAAAAACAATATCCTAAACTTTTTTACAAACCGTACAACAAATGCCATGGCTTAATCGTTTAATTCAAAAATAAAATCATTTATACAACAATTTAGAGGGGTAAGGGATATTCCATTCTTCCTGTTCAGGCTTTCTAATATCCTGGCATAGAAATAACGGTCTCCACCATAAATTACCCTTGAGCCACTTTTAGGCTTAAAAAATCATAAAAAAGAAATAAATGAAAACCCATAGTCGTTGTTGTAGTTTTCTTTCTTCTCTTTTTGCTACTTTAAAAGCATCATTCGTTTTGTTTCAGATAAATCGCTCCCTGTTTTTAATTGATAAAAATAAATACCAGAAGTAACCCACTGTCCTGAGTTATCTTTTCCATTCCAAACCACCGAATGATAACCGGCGGATTTGTTTTCATTTATCAGGGTCCGTACTTCCTGCCCCAGCATATTGTATATATTTATAGTTACATTAGCATTAACCGGTAATTGATAACTGATTGTCGTTTGGGGGTTAAACGGATTAGGGTAGTTTTGATAAAGTGTAAATGTTGAAAGAGTAGGTGTTGGATTCTTCTTTATACCGGTAATCCCATCTACGTTTTCCACCGAAAATGTTGGACTCATTGCTATGAACGGTCCCATTCCATTAGGATAGCGACCGCTGCTTATATCTGCTGTTTGTTGCCCAAAAACAACTTCATCAACTACTGCCTGGCTTGAATCGACTAATATTACCGTTTCGCCGGAGCCGGATAATTTAAAATTGGTATGTAATCCAGCTTGACCGACGTCGTTATCTGTCCATATTATTAAATAGTCATTGGCAGCTATTAAAGTATCGGGGAACGCCCATCTGGTAAGGTTAGAGCCGTCATCCGATAAATAGTATCCGTTCAGTGAAATGGCAGTATCGGTATTATTATAAAGCTCAACCCAATCATCATATTCTCCGTTCCGGTCTGGTATGGTTGCGTCATTTATTGCCATAAACTCGTTGATAACTAAATTGCCCGTAATCCTAAGCGTATAATATTCATATTCCGCACGTTCCGGCGAAAACATGGCTGCATCGTTATTCCCGGCATATATATAATATTGAATGTCAGTGTTACTTGTCGAAACGGAAACGCCGTAAATGCCGTCTCCAGCGGCGCCATCATTGTGGCTGCCGTCATCGAACATTTGAATTTTTTCAAATTTGTCGAGGATACTATGTCGATAGCCAAGCATTACCGAATTTGCGTTATTCACTTCCACATTAATCCACACATTAGAATAAGGGATTATATTAACAGGTGTATTTGAAATGTTGCCAATATCCGGAGCGGCAAACCGGAATGCCGGATGGTTGGTTAAAAAAGTAACTCTGGCGTCCATCAGTTGGGTTATTCCTACGATTGACTGGCGACCGGATCCTACTAAATTATAAATGTTTTTTAAAAAATCAGAATAGGAATATAATTTATTTGGATCTGCCTGCACATCGGCGTCAATAATGTTTTGGATTTCCAACGCTTTGGTTAAATACCAATCATTTGAAAAAAAATCTTCCATGATAGTTTTCACATGAGCGATGTACATTTTTTGGTAAGTTGTGTTCGGGAGAATTTTATTAATAATAGGATAGTTCGGGTGAGTAATATAAAGAAAAGGATCCAATTGCTGCATTTGTATTATATTTAATGGCTGTCCACCTCCTAATAACATCCCGAAACCGCCAAAATTTTCATTCAAGTCCCACATAATGGGATTAAATTGTCCCGCGTCGTCTTTGTATAAATAATAATTATGTCCGAAATTAACCGGAGCGTCAAGATTGACCATCAGAATATCGAATGCCAACATCCATAAGTGTCTGTCAACATTTAAAACATCTTCTACCGTAGCAGTGTTATTATTAAATGTGTCTAAAAATTCGATTAAATCACTCCAACCGGTATCCGACTTTAATTCGTAATAGTTAAAATAATTTGTTGAGTCCGGGCCAAAGCAGCCCCAAACTACAACCGGTTCCTGGGGCGGAAGGTTTGTTAACTCGCCTTTGAAGAATGCATTATCATTACAGTAGAAATTGTTTTCCAGGAAAAATTTATCAACTGATTGAACGCTGGTATAAAGACCGATCAGATTTCCATTAATATAAACATTAATAAAATTTGCTTTGACGGCAGGCAGATAATTTCGGGCGATTTCATAACTCAGAACTTCCCGGACAAAACTGGGATCTTTAAAACAATTAGCCAGTTTAAGTGTGCCATAACCATCAATCAACTGGTCGTCGATGATATGATCCAATTTTATGTTCAGCGGATTTTTTATTCGATTGGGATTATAAGAGCTATTGCCCTTGTATCGAATACCGACACTGTCGTACTGCACGCCGTTTATAATTGCCGTCCCAATTAGCCGTTCTTCATTTCCAACTGCATATAGACTATCTAATATTTCATCCCAATTGGTCTCTGTGAATATAATCTCAATATTGTTGATTGTGTCAATGTCATAAAAATCCTGGCTAAAGACATTCGGAATCATCGTAAAATAAACGAGTAGAACAAATATAATTCTTTTCATTGGTTTAGTCCTTTTTATTTTAATGAACAGTAATGATTGTTCACAATTCACAATTCTCTATTCTCAATTG
>JAUVIB010000186.1 GCA_030592985.1 Calditrichaceae bacterium
ATTATCAATAACATTTGTTCATAATTAATTTCTAAGAGACTAAATTTTTTCAAGAGTTATGCTTTGCAAAAAAAAATAAAGTTCAATCAAAATAGCTGTCATTCCAGCGAAAGCTGGAATCTGAATGTTAAAAATTATACGTAAATTATTATGATTCTATTAAACACTATTTAGATTCTCCCATAGGGATGCACTTGCCTGCCCGACTCGGTAGGGGTGCAGCTTAAGCTTGTACCTGTATGTTTAAAGCAGGTAACATGTAGCCTTGCCTTAGGCAGGAACTAATTTAAATGACACGCTTTGGGAACCAAATTATTGATATACATGGTCATAACAGAGTCCCAATGCTATAAGTTTTATCATAGACTCTGTTTTGAAAAAAACAAATGGAAACATAGCCTGTTATTGCTTAGGTCAATTAGAGTAATTAGAAATTAGAAATTTTTTATTGCATTCTTTGGCAAGAACTATTAAGAAAATAAATATATTTTCCACCTTTTTACTATGTTATTAATATCAATAACCATGTTCCTGGTCGAACCCTAACCGCCTATATTCTTTATTCTAATAAATATCCTTTTGCCAATTCAGTGTAGTCTGCAATTTGTGTTTTAACCCAATTTGGATCATAATCCAATTCTTTTGCCATGATGCGGGCAACTTCCGGGGCCATTTCAATGCTTTTGCGTGCATCCAATAGTAGTATTCTGATTCTTCGTGCTAAAAAATCTTCAACTGTTCGTGTCATCTCATTTTTAACAGCCCAAACGACTTCAGCTTTAGTAAATTCACATTCAGGATGGAGCTTTTCACCAAGTTCAGGCTTGTTAAAAATAATATCCAGGATATGAGCTCTGTCAGCGCCGTAAAAATAACCCGGTGAATCAAATTTAGTATTTTTAACATATCCATGAATAGGCATGTTTTTTGTTACACAATCTCTATCCGGTAATCCACCTACAAGAATGGCTTTATCTATCGTATCTTCGGCCATTTTTCGATAAGTTGTCCATTTCCCGCCGGTAATAGTCACCAAACCGGAAAGGGAGACGATTAATTTATGATTTCGAGATATCTCTTTAGTACTTTTATCCCCTTCCTGTGGCGCTGCGAGGGGACGAAGTCCGGCGAAAACGCTTAAAACATCTTTTCTCTCAGGGTCTTTTTTTAGATATTGGGCGGCAGTTGAAAGAATAAATTCAATCTCTTCTTCAAGGGCACGCGGTTCTAAAGATGTATCATCAATTGGTGTATCCGTTGTGCCGACAACCACTTTCCCATGCCAGGGAACAGCAAATAATACACGTCCATCCGACGTCTTGGGGATCATAATAGCTGATTCGCTTTGCAGAAATGAAGCATCTAAAATGATATGAACGCCCTGACTTGGTCGTACAATTTTCTTAGCCTTAGGATCGTTCATGCGCAGAACATCATCGACGAAAACACCTGTTGCATTAATTACGACTTTTGCCTGTATATCATATTTCTGATTTGTTTCCTGATCAACAACCTTTACGCCACTGACCATTTTATTTTCTTTTAGTAATGACGTAACTTTCATATAATTGAGGATAATTCCGTCATTCTCAACGGCCGTTTGTGCTAAGTTTACCGCAAGACGGGCGTCATCAAACTGGCCGTCATAATAAATAACGCCTCCATTAAGATATTCTTCACTCAAATTGGCAATGGCTTTTAATGTTTCTTCTTTAGATATTTGTTCAGAAGGACCCAGACCAAGTTTACCGGCCATCATATCATATACTTTCATTCCCAAATTGTAAAAAGGTCCTTCCCACCAGTCATAACTTGGAATGATAAAAGCCTGGTTTTTAACAAGGTGCGGTGCATTATTACGTAGTAAACCCCGTTCTTTCAAGGCTTCCAATACAAGAGAGATATCTCCCTGTGCAAGATAACGAACACCGCCGTGAACGAGTTTTGTACTGCGGCTGGAAGTGCCTTTTGCGAAATCAGACTGTTCAAATAATACGGTGGAATATCCCCGGGATGCTGCATCAACTGCTACGCCTAAGCCGGTTGCGCCTCCGCCAATTACTACAATATCCCAAATTTTATCAGGTGTTTTATGTAGTTTTTCTAATAAAAGTTCTCTTTGCATGGTAAAAACCTCTTTCCAATAAAGGGTAGCAGTGTGGTTTGTTAATATTATAATAGTTACATTAAGAATCACCTAATGTAGGTTGTAATTATTAAATACCCAAAAAAGTAATTTATTAAAAGATTAGTTGACGGTCAAAAAAAATCGGCGTAAATTTGACTATTTCAGAAAGACCAAACAATTTTTTGTTGGTAACTTGGTTTCTTGTATTTTGTAAAACGGTGATTCGTATTATTTTTTCACAATTTTATTTATTACTCTTGAAAGGGACTGTAGCTGAAAGTATTTATATATACACAATTAATGCTTATTCTTTTGTGAAGGATGGATCAATAAGCTACCATGAAGAAATTCAAAAAGCGATCGATTCGGCCGCCTGGAAAGGAATCACATTGGTTTTCCTGTTAATGCTTTATTGTATTGATATGTCAGGTTTGAAAATAGGATCATATATGATCTTGTTCATGTATGGCAAGTAATTTTTGTATAATCCCCAAAATTTGAAGTATTAATCAATCCTATAAAATAATTTTGAAAAATAACATGAAAGGAATCATTCCTATTTCATAGGGTCAAATTGCATGGCGGTGTTCTTTCAATCATTGAATTCACTCAGATGTTTTTTCCAGTTGATTTATTCTTTTATTATTCTTAAATTACCCGCGTAAAAATAAAATATTTGAATATGATTAAATTATGATTATTCAATTTTTTTTTAATAATTCGCTTAGATATGATAGATAACAAACCGGCAAGGGGATTATTAAACATGGAATCAAAAAAGTATGTTAGAAAAGAATCCCAAAAATAGTGTTTGTAAACAAATTTGAAATATCTGCTTATACAAATATATGAAAACTACTTATAGAAATATAACAATAAAATCCATTGCCTTCATAATGATTGCTGTTATGGGATTGCTAATTGCCAACAAGTCAATTTTTTTGCATTCCCATAAACTAGATGACGGAACTATTACACAGCATGCTCACCCCTACGATAAATCAGGCGATTCAAAACCATACAAATCTCACCATCATACAAATGCTGAATTACTTTTCTTCCAAAATTTAGAAATTCTTATTATTGTTGCATTTTTAGCTTATGTATTGTTTACCCTTAGGAAAAAGGCAAAAAACTCATCTCGATATGTAATAAAGCAACGTTTAGCCTATCTAAACCTTCATAAAGACAGAGCGCCCCCGATTTCATAATGTCCATTTTTATCCCATCTTTCATGACAGAGATTGTAATTTCTGTAATTCGTTACTATTTATAAACTTGCTCTAAAAAAAATGTAAACTTGTTTTTTAGAGAAAAGGAACGACCTTTACAAAGTAGCGCTTGCCTTATGTATAGCCGCGACTGAAATGGCAAGATTGGGGAAACTTTGATTATTAGAGTGGATTAATTAATATTTTGAAATAATATCCGTCCTAAGCAGTACTTTTAAATGAGTGTAAAAATACATTTAAAATTGTTGTGTTAATTTGTGTGAAATTTTCAGAATCATCGATAAATATGGCTGCATGATCCTTAAGTTTTTGATGTTGAATTTTTCTCGGATAGCTATGAGTAAACTCTATAACCTAAAAATAATTATTAGAAAAAGGAATATTATGAACAGAATACATATAATTTTGATAATACTTATATTATCATTTATAAAAATTAATTATGCACAAAAAAATAAAACAGATGCTAATATTGTTGGGCATGTAGTTGCTGATGGAGAACACATTCCCTTTGCAACTGTAAGTATTAAAGGAACAACAATTGGGATAACAACAGATGAAACCGGACATTACATGTTAATCAATTTACCGGAAGGTACTTTGGTAGTTGTAGCACAATCAATAGGTTATAAACCCAAGGAGATGGAAATTACAATAAAAGCCGGAGAAACCAAAGAACTTAAATTTGAATTAGAGCCGGATATTTTAAGATTAGAAGAAATAGTGATTACCGGCGACCGAAACGAAACAAATAGAATAGAGTCTTCAACAATTGTTAGTACAATTACACCTAAACTATTTGCTGCAACACAATCGATAACACTTAGTGAAGGATTAAATTTTGCTCCGGGTTTAAGAATGGAAAATAACTGTCAGAATTGTGGTTTTTCTCAAGTTAGAATGAATGGAATGGAGGGTCAGTATTCTCAAATTCTTATAAATGGTCGTCAGATTTTTAGCGGTTTAGCCGGGGTTTATGGTTTAGAACTAATACCTTCAAACATGATAGAACGCGTTGAAGTAATCCGGGGCGGCGGTTCTGCTTTATATGGAAGTAATGCCATTGCCGGAACGATAAATCTGATTCTTAAAGATCCAATAAACAATTCTTATGAATTTGGTATCAATGCCGGGCAGATTGGTATTGGTTTAGATGACTCAGGCGATCCTGCACAGGATTATTCAGTCAATTTCAATGCATCATTAGTCTCTGCCGACAATAAAACCGGTATGGCTCTATATGGCTTCTATCGTGATAGAAAACCATTTGATGCAAATAAGGATGATTTTTCAGAAATAGCAATTATAAAAAATACGACAATAGGAACACGAATATATCATCGCTTTGGATTAAAAAGTAAACTGACTGTCGATTTTTTCAATATAATCGAAGAGAGACGGGGTGGCGACAATTTTAATTACCCGGTTCATGAAGCAAACATTGCAGAAGCATTAAATCATAATCTGACAACCGGCGCTTTAACCTTTGAGCATTTTATGAGAGAAGCCGATATGTTCTCAATGTATATTTCAGGGCAAAGAATTAACCGGGATTCATACTACGGCGCAGAAAAATCTTTAAGCGATTATGGAAATACTAAAGACCTTTCTTACACAATGGGCGTTCAATATAATGCAAGATTCGATGGGTCAAATTTAGTAGTAGGCGTTGAGAATTATGGAGCATGGCTAAAAGATAACAAACTCGGGTATGCTGATATTGATAATGCAGTGATTGTTAACGATACAATTGTTAATATTCCACATACGGATAATGTTACAATCGCAAACCAGGCTGCAAATACTACAGGATTTTTTGCACAATATGAAATTAACTGGAATAAATTAAAAATTTCCGCCGGTGCCCGGTTTGATAATTATAATGTAACGGATAAAGAACATTCCGATAAATCAGGAAATGTGTTAAGCCCAAGGATTTCATTAAAATATGATATCAAATATTATTTACAAGCAAGAGCGAGTTATTCCCAGGGATATCGGGCGCCACAAATATTTGATGAAGATTTACACATTGAAACATCCGGCTCAAGAAAAGTAATTCATGAGAATAGCCCGGATTTAAAACAAGAAACAAGTTATAGTTATATGGGTTCACTTGATTTTAATAATCAGTTAGGTAAAGTATATGTCGGTATACTCGCTGAAGGTTTTTATACAAAATTAAAAAATCCTTTTGTAAATGAATTTAGTGAGCCGGATGAAAACGGCACGGTTATTTACACGCGAGTTAACGCTGATAAAGGAGCAGAAATTAAAGGTGTTAATATTGAGGTAAATATCGTACCAACTGCTAAATTCTCATTTAAATCAGGTATTACATTTCAAAGCAGTAAATATGAAGAAGTACAGGAATTTAATGAAAAAAGTTTCTTTCGTTCCCCTGAAAATTATGGTTATCTGACTTTAGATTGGCAGCCATCAAAAAAATGGGGTTTATCTTTGACCGGGAATTATACCGGAAAAATGTTTGCTCCATATTTTGGGTTACAAATACCAAATCCGGATGATGGTGAGTTAAGAGAAACACAAAGATTCTTTGATATGGGATTAAAGGTACGATATAATATTAAATTAAATGGAGCAACTTTACAGCTCTTTGCGGGTAGCAAAAATATTTTCAATTCATATCAGGGTGATTTTGATTATGGTATTGATCGTGACCCTGGTTATATTTACGGGCCAATGAATCCCCGTACTATTTATTTTGGATTAAAAATTGGAAATTTTCTTCAATAAAAAAAGCCCCTTACCGGGGCTTTTTTTTAATCTTTTTTACTACAAATTTAATAATTCGCTAATACTTTATCGATTCTTCCTACATACTCACTCTTCGGGTAATCAATTCTAAGCCGCTCAAATTCTTCCTGAGCTTTCTGTTTGTCACCTTTACGCAGATAGCACATTCCTAATTTGAATTGGGCGTCGTCTTTTTTATTAGAGTTTGTAAATGTAAATACTTTTTCAAAGGATAATAGCGCGGAATTATATTGCTTTAATGCATATTGACTTTCTCCAATCCAATATTGAGCATTATCAGCGAGAGAATTATTAGTGCTGCTGGCAAGTAACGATTCAAATAATTGGATAGCATCATTGTAATTTCTTGATTCGAAAGCCGCCCGGCCTTCATTGTAGCGGTTCTCATATTCTTCAGGAGAAACAGTGCCGATTGCAC
>JAUVIB010000286.1 GCA_030592985.1 Calditrichaceae bacterium
GATAAGCGGAATCCGCAATAACACTCATAACTTTTTCAACAATATTAATTCCTTCTGCCGAATCATAGTGTATCCCCAATTGATTCAACATATCGGCCGTTCCCATAATTCCAAGCCCGAGACGGCGCGTTTCGGCGGCAGCTATTCTCTGTTTTTCCAGTGGATTTAATAATTCATTCCATGAAACCACATTATCTAAAAAACGAATAATCGTATAGGTCACTGATTTCAATTTATCCCAATCGATATCCGCATCTTTTGTGAATCCGTTATGAACCAATCGAGATAGATTGATAGAGGCTAAATTACAGGCTCCGCCATTCTCCAGGGGAACTTCTGCACAGGGGTTGGTACTGGCAATTGGCTTGCCTACATAGTTTGACGGAGAATATTTACTCATTCGGGTCCAGAAAATGATACCCGGCTCCGCCGTTTTATAATTACCCTCAATAAATGCATCCCACACATCTCTCGCTTTTATAAGGTTGCGGATAGCTTCCGTAGGTTCCGAACCAAAATAGAGCATAAAATCACCACTAACACGTATTGCAAAATCGAAAGGTTCATTGGTCAACGGTAGAACGATATCGCCAAATACATCCCTTTTGGAAGCATCTTCCAGATCAGCTTGTGTTAACATCAATTCATAATTTTTATACAGATAATCGTTCAGTGAACTCAGATTTTCAAAATCATGAAACAACTCATATTCATCTATATTTTTAGAGGGGATTTGATACGAATAGTGGGCATCGCGATCCTGATAAACATCGGCAATAGTGTTTTTATTAAATTTTTTATAAATAAGCAGTCTCGATTTTCCATAAGTAACCTGCTCATCCACCGCCTGCATGAATTCATCTGAAACTTTTATGCTGATATTGGCAAACCGGACTTGTGTATTTTCCATTACCTGGCGCTGAATATCTTCGAGTTGATCATTATCAAATTTATTACCCCAACGAAGTTGTTCAATTACCTGGTCCGTTACCCAGTTGGGTATTTTCTTTACACGAATAAATTCTTTAATATCCGGATGTTTAACATCTATGGTAAGCATTAAAGCCCCACGCCGGCCACTCTGCCCGATAAGTCCGGTGGTTAATGAAAATAATTCCATAAAAGAGACCGCTCCGGTAGAACTATCCGCTGCATTATGAACAATAGAATCTTTCGGCCTAAGTGGAGAGATATCAACACCGATTCCACCGCCGTAAGAATAGGTACGGGCGCATTCATAAGCAGCATTATAAATCGATTCAATATTATCCTTATCTATTAAAGTTACGAAACAGTTTGCCAAAGTCTTAAGACGGTATAAATCACCTGCTCCTGCCAAAACACGTCCGCCGGGTACAAAATAGCCATCATACAAATCTTTATAAAATTCTGCCGCCCACTTTTCGCTTCGGGCTTCATCCGGTTCAATGGCTGCCACAAAGGATGAAACGCGTGAAAAAACATCTTCCGGAGTCTGTTCTAACAAACGATTATTTAAGTCCTTAACATAATATTTTTTTTCGTAGATATTTTTTGCCAGATCGTTATCTCCAAGGTACTTTCCATCAGGATGTAAGGGAAGACTTCCAACCGTTTGTTTTTTCTTTAACATTAAATAGAGATTCTGATAATTCTTAAGATATTTCTTTCCGGTTATCTTAGTGAACTTTCCATCGTGTTTAAACATATCCAAAAACATATAAGAGTGCTCCGACAGGTGGATTAACATATTGTAATTTATATAATTGCGGATCTTTTAACTTGAATGGTATTAAATCCGAGATTCAATTGATTGTATGGCCTTCAATATAAAAACTTTATTAGCAAAATAAAAGAATTATTTTATCTATTTTCAATATTTTTTCAACTTTTTTTATATTTGTTAAAATGAATGATTTTATGTGGGCAATTTGGTATGTTTTCTATTCGTTCTATAAATTTCACTTACAATAAAATCATAAAAAAAGCAGAGAATAAAAGTTATATCTAAGGAGTTAGGGGAAATCCCATTTCATGTTCAACCCTTATTGATTAATAACCAAATACTTATACGGGGAGGAGAACCAACGGAGTGCACTCTTGCAAGATTGTTTATATCTCTCTTTTCTCTATTATTGCGCAGAAACTTCCATCCATATCATCTCGTTGCGGCAGGGTTTGAATCCGGTCATCCTTACAGTAATTAATAAATTTATTAAATGGTTTAATTAAGCGAAACTTATTAGGATTGTCTTGTAAAAATGTATCTATAACATCACCATTCTCCAGAGGATCCAGGGTACATGTACTGTAAACTAATTGACCTGTTTTTTTCAACATCCCGGAGGCTTCTTTTAAAATATCTTTTTGCAGTTCGGAAAATTCAATAATTTCATCCATGGTACGCCGCCACTTGATATCAGGATGTTTACGGATAACACCCAACCCGGAACAAGGGGTATCTAATAATATCTTATTAAAAAAAGGTTTAAATGGAAGATACTTGCCATTAGCCACAACAAACAATACATCCTTTTTCTTAAGTCGTTTAACATTATCCCTTACTCGTTTTAGTCGCTTTTTATTAACATCAACCGCAATGATGTTGATATGTTTATTCTTTTGTTCCAATATCTGCGTTAATTTACCACCCGGAGCCGAACAAACATCTAAAACAACTTCACTATCCTGTACATTTAACAATTCAACGGGAATAGCGGCGCTCTCATCCTGAAGAGAACAATACCCTATATCGAACCATCCATTTTGAATAACCGTCTGAATATTGGTAATTTTCACTCGATTCTTAAACAACTCACTCTCTTTATACTCTACCTCAGAATCAGAAAGTAATTGCAAGAATTTTTCGACAGATATTAGGGATATATTAATACGTAAGTCAAAATCTGGTAAACGATTCAAAGAACCGCATAAAGCTTCACTTTCTTTAGTTCCCCAAAGACTGATCCAGCGTTTAATCAACCAGCGGGGAAAGGAATATTGTATACTAAGGCGCTCTTCATCATTCCTGATCACCTTTTTGGGGTCAACCTCCACTTTACCACGTAAAAAATTTCGCAGCATTGCATTTATCATTTTAGCCTGTGCGACGCCAACTTTTTTTTTACCTAAAGCTACATATTCATTAATAGTTGCATGAGAGGGGATATGGTCAACAAAGATTAACTCATAAAAGGCTAGACGTAGTATTGTCTTTGTTTTTATTAGTAGTTTTTTATACTTTCCATGGTATAACCGGGCAGCAATCCAATCTAAGTAGAGTAAATGGCGAACAGAGCCATTGATTAAATTCTTTGAAAGTTTTTTATCTTGTTGAGATAAAATTTCATTCAGCTTAAATTTGCTTTCTAACAGATCAAGACGATTTTTTGTTACTTCAAAAGTATGAAGGACTTTATAGGAAACTTCACGTGCGTTACTATTCATAATATCTATTTACCGATCGCAAATTGTAATATTGAGTGAATCTGATACTTCAAATAAGGTGTACATCATTTTAATTATTTCGTACATGTTTTTCTGTTACGGCTTTAACTTTCTCACTCAGGTCTTTTCCAAGAATATTTTGCAATTTAATAAACATATCCACATTTATTTTTTGCAGGTCATTCAATTTTTCCTGCTTCCAAAAAATATAGCGAACCTTTCCATCAGCAAATACATCTGCTGTTGCCGGATTTCCTGTTAGGAAACTCATTTCCGCTAAAAAACTGCCGCGATCTAATTTAGTAATAAAATCACCATTTTTTTCCACACGAGTCTTTCCGGATAATATTAAAAATAACTTTTTTTGAACTTTATTTATTGTTCATTTTCTGCATTTCGTATCGAACCCATGTACCAGAGATTAAGAAATTCACGGCGACGCATTGATGGAAATATATTATTATATAAATCCATTATTTCAGTCGGAAGTTCGATGGGCCTGCGCTCATGAATGAGCCGAGCTACTTGAAAACCGTTAATACTAAAAAAAAGAATATTCCAAAATGCCACACTATAATTTGCTGTTATGAGACCGTAAGAAAATAGTTTGTGCAAACATGAGGATTGCACGCAACCAAAGGATATCCCTAACCAGCAAGGCCAGGAGCATTATAACATAACCAAGACTAACAAGGAATTGTGTCATAATTTTTTATGCACTTTTATTAGACAAATTTTCCTAATAGTTTACACTTTCAATCCATAAAGGTTTTAATACAACTATTGGATGGATAATATATTCATCGGCATGTTCAGAAATAAATATCTATTCCATAGGATTTCCATCATAAATATTCGACTACTAATGTTCAACAATTAGCAGAGTTGAATGTGATGGCAAAAAGTCAAATAAAACCCGTAGTTATAGTCATCTGCAAAATTGTTTTGTCAGACATTGCTCAATTCGAATTATTGCTGCAAATTAACAAGTTAATACCTTTATCGATATCTTCAACAACTTCATCAAGTTTTGAACCTATTTTTGATTGCTCGGATGCATACATTTTACTATCAATTATTGTAGAAAATTGATGCAAGAACTCAGAAGTCATATATTCACGAATTTGTTTATTCTGACCTTCTTTTCTTTCTTTATTCCCTATAACCAAATAATAAACTTCATTTTTAGTACCAAAATCAATTATAGGTTTAGGCAATGTTTGGGAGAGAGTGTAAACAAGTATTATTTTTCCTGAATTTGGTTTGTCCATATGAAAGATGTTTATAAATATTTTCCATTCAGCATTTTTATCAATTTTATATCCTTTGGATAGCAACTTGTCAGTAAGTTTTTCAAGTATTAATTTATTATTTGGCGAGATGCCATCTTCAGGAGCTAGATATTCGATCTTAATATTAATAGTTTCCTTAGCCATTGATGAATTGAAAAGTAATAATACAAAAATGATTGAAAATAATACTGTGAAAATTTTGACTGATTTCATTTTATGCTCCTCTATTTTTAGGTGGTAGTGCCAAAATTTTAATATATTTTCCATTTAACTTATTGTTTTAAATGGCTTTACACTAATCCCCCCTTTGAAAGGGGGTTAAGGGGGATGTTTTGTTTTCTATCTCCTCAATAAACCCCATAATTAATTCTAATGCTCTATTGATGTTTTTTAATA